>NZ_JANLNL010000001.1:940027-947075 GCF_027568365.1 Niveispirillum sp. BGYR6
GGCGCTGACCAAGGCGGGCAGCGGCATCCTGACCCTGTCGGGCAGCAACACCGGCACGGGCGGGCTGACGGTTTCGGCCGGCACCCTGGCCGTGGCAGCGGATGCCAATTTGCTGGGCGGTACGCTGACGCTGGATGGCGGCACGCTCTCCGTCACCGGTGCGACGACCATCGACAATGCGCTCAGCCTGGGCTCAGGGGGCGGCACGGTCAGCAATGCCAATGCCCTGACCCTGTCGGGCGTGATCAGCGGTGCCGGCAACCTCATCAAGACCGGCACCGGCACGCTGACCCTGTCGGGTACCAACAGCTATGGCGGCAGCACCACCGTGCGGGATGGTACCCTGTCGGTTGCGGCGGATGCCAATCTGGGGACGGGGGCGCTGACGCTGAATGGCGGCACGCTGACCGTCACGGGCAGCGACGTCACCATCGACAATGCCATTACCCTGGACGTCAATCACGGCACAGTCAGCAATGCCAATGCCCTGACCCTGTCGGGGGTGATCTCCGGCGCCGGCAGCCTCACCACGGCGGGTGGCGGTACGCTGACCCTGTCGGGCAATAACAGCTATACGGGGGCGACCAGCATCAGCAACGGCACCCTGGTGGTGACGGGTGCGCTGGCCGGCACGTCGGGCGTGACCGTCAGCACGGGCGCCAGCCTGGCTGGCAGCGGCACCATCTTTGCCGCCAATTCCAGCAACAGCGTCACCGTGAACCAGGGGGCCACCCTGGCACCGGGCGTGGTGGGCACCAATGGCGGCGTCGGCCGGTTGACCATCCAGGGCAATCTGGCGCTCAACGGCACGCTGGCCCTGGACGTGGCCGGTGCTACCGCCGGTACCGGCCATGATCAGGTTGCCATCAACGGAACCCTGACCCTGGGCCAGACCAGTGGCCTGGATATCGCCTACAGCCTGACCGGGTCGGCAGGAACCGGCCTGATCATCATCGACAATCAGGCCGCCGGCGCCACCAGCGGTACCATCGGCGGCACGGTCGTCGAACAGGGATCCTTGACCAGCAACGCACAGCAGTACCGGGTCAGCTATGTGGCGGGCACGGGCAACGATCTGTCCATCCGCACCAATCAGGACCCCACCGTTTCCGCCAACCCGACCCTGAACGGGACAGAGGATACGGTGCTGACCATCAGCAAGGCGGCATTGAACTATGCCGATGCCGATGGTGATGCGCTCACCTCCATCACCATCATCAGCCTGCCGAGTGCTGGCACCCTGTTCCTGGATGCCAATGGCGATGGGCTTGTCGATACGGGCGAGACTGTAACGGTCAACCAGACCATTCAGGCTGCCGATCTGGATGCGGGCCGGCTGAAATATCTGCCGCCACTGAACGGGAACGGCGTGGTCGCCAGCTTCCAATATACCGTGTCCGACGGGTCCACCGCGTCGACCACCGCCACCGCCACCCTGTCGATGGCCGCCGTCAATGACAGCCCCGTCATCACCGGCACCCCGGGCGGCACCTTTGCCGAATATGTCAGCGACACGCTCAATGGCGGTGATCCCGTGCGGTTCGCCGCCGGCGTCACCGTCGCCGATGTCGATGCCACCAGCTTCAACCAGGGCACGCTGACCGTGCGCCTGGGCAACTGGAAGGTTGCCGATGATGTGCTGGCCATCGGTTCGGGCAGCAATATCACCTTTAACGCCGCCACCGGCGAGGTCAGCCTCAACGGCACTGTGTTCGGCAGCGTGACCTTCACCACCGATACCAGCGGGGCCACCGCCACCCGGATCATGGTGGTGAACCTGAACGCTGCTTCCACGGCGGCGGCCGTCAACGCCCTGCTGGGGGAACTGACTTATCGGAATACGGGGCCCGACGCGACCGACCGCCAGCCGGACAGCAATGATGCCGGCCGACTGCCGAACCGCAGCGTCAGCATCGTGCTGAATGATGGCGGCAATACCGGTACCGGTCTGGGCCAGGCCCAGGTGACCGGCACCATCGCCATCACCCCGCAGAATGACCGGCCGGCCGTCACCATCCCCAGCGGCGCCAGCACCTTCCTGGCCGGCCGCGACGCTGTCACGGTTTCGCCGTCGCTGAGCGTTGTCGATACCGACAGCCACCTGCTGACCGGGGCGACCATCACGCTGGATGGTGCCCTGAACGGCACCAGCGAGGCGCTCTCCCTGTCAGCCGATGCGCGAACCGCTGCCGCCAACTATGGCATCACCATCAGCGGTGAAGGCAGCGGTCTGATCACCCTGACCGGCAGCGCCCAGGCCAGTCAGTATCAGGAGGTGTTGCGCGGTATCCAGTACCGCAACAGCGCCGACACGCCCAACAGCGGCAACCGGTCCGTCAGCTTCACCGTTACCGACAGCGGCAATGCCGTCAGTCTGGTGGCCGTCCGCACGGTGGATATCGACACGATCCCCACCGTGCCGGTCAATGCCGGCCTGACCCTGGCAGAAGGCACCAGCGCGGTGATCGGCAGCAATCTGCTGCTGGCCAACGATCTGCAGGACAATGTACCGACGCTGACCTTCACCGTGACCTCCCTGCCGGTCAATGGTGCCCTGCGGCTGAATGGAAATGCCCTCACAGCCGGGGCAACCTTCACCCAGGCCGATATCACGGCAAACCGGCTGACCTATCAGCATAATGGCGGGGAAACCGCCGCTGACAGCATCAGCTTCACCGTGGTGGACAGCCGTGGCGGCACCACCAGCACGCAGACCTTCGCCATTACAGTCACACCGGTGAATGATGCGCCGACCATTGTGACGGCGCCGACCACCATCAGTGTGACAGAAGATGTGGCCACGCCGCTGACCGGCATCAGCTTTGCCGATGTCGATGCCGGCGCCGGCCCGGTCAGTGTCACCCTGTCGGTCGGGGCGGGCAGCCTGACGGCAACGGATGGCAGCGGGGTCAGCATCACCGGGTCGGGCAGCGGCACGCTGACCCTCTCCGGCTCGCTCACCGCCATCAACAGCTTCATCAATGCCGGCAGCGTCAGCTTCCAGACGGCGGCCAACAGCACAGCCAGCCAGACGCTGGCCATCACCATCAATGATGGTGGCAATACCGGCACCGGTGGTCCGCTGACCGCCAGCAGCAATGTGACGCTCAATGTCACGGCGGTGAATGACGCCCCCAGCATCACCGCACCCGGCAGCCTGACGGTGACGGAGGATGTGGCCACCGCCCTGACCGGCATCAGCTTTGCCGACGTGGATGCCGGGACCGGGACGGTCACCGTCACCCTCTCCGTCGGGGCCGGCAGCCTGTCTGCGGTCAATAGCGATGGGATTGGCATCACCGGCTCGGGCAGCGGCACGCTGACCTTGTCCGGCGCGCTCAGCGACATCAACAGCTTCATCAATGCCGGTGCTGTCCGCTTCCAGACGGCGGCGGACAGCACCGCCAGCCAGACGCTCGCCATCACCATCAACGACGGTGGCAATACCGGTACCGGCGGGCCGTTGTCCGCCAGCAGTTCCGTGACCCTCAATGTCACCGCCGTGAATGATGCCCCCGGCATCACTGTGCCGACCGCCCTCAATGTGACGGAGAATGTCGCCACGCCGCTGACCGGCATCAGCTTTGCCGATGTCGATGCCGGCACCGGCACGGTCAGTGTCACCCTCTCCGTCGGGGCGGGCAGCCTCCTGGCAACGGATGGCAGCGGGATCAGCATCACCGGTTCGGGCAGCGGCACGCTGACCTTGTCCGGCGCGCTGGCCGCCATCAACAGCTTCGTCAATGCTGGCAATGTCCGCTTCCAGACGGCGGCAGACAGCACCGCCAGCCAGACGCTCGCCATCACCATCAATGATGGCGGCAATACCGGCACCGGCGGCCCGCTGACCGCCAGCACCAGCGTGGACATCAATGTCACCGGCGTGAATGCGGCCCCCGGCATCAATGCACCGGGCAGCCTGACGGTAACGGAGGATGTCGCCACCGCCCTGACCGGCATCAGCTTCAGCGATGCCGACGCCGGGACCGGGATCGTCACCGTTACCCTCTCCGTCGGGGCCGGCAGCCTCTCGGCGACGGGCGGCAATGGCGTCACCGTCACCGGCACGGGCGGCAACACGCTGACCCTTTCCGGCGCGCTCAGCGACATCAACAGCTTCGTCAATGCCGGCAGCGTCCGCTTCCAGACCGCAGCCGACAGCACCGCCAGCCAGACGCTCGCCATCACCATCAATGATGGCGGCAATACCGGCACCGGCGGCCCGCTGACCGCCAGTAGCTCCGTGACCCTCAATGTCACCGCCGTGAATGATGCCCCCGGCATCACTGTGCCGGCCGCCCTCAATGTAACGGAGAATGTGGCCACGCCGCTGACCGGCATCAGCTTTGCCGATGTCGATGCCGGCACCGGCACGGTCACCGTCACCCTCTCCGTCGGGGCGGGCAGCCTCCTGGCAACGGATGGCAGCGGGATCAGCATCACCGGTTCGGGCAGCGGCACGCTGACCTTGTCCGGCGCGCTGGCCGCCATCAACAGCTTCGTCAATGCTGGCAATGTCCGTTTGCAGACCGTCGCCAATGACAGGGCCAGCCAGACGCTCGCCATCACCATCAACGACGGCGGCAATACCGGTACCGGCGGTCCCCTGACCGCCAGCACCAGCGTTGCGCTCAATGTCACCGGCGTGAACGTGGCTCCCAGCATCAATGCACCGGGCAGCCTGACGGTGACGGAGGATGTCGCCACCGCCCTGACCGGCATCAGCTTCAGCGATGCCGACGCCGGGACCGGGATCGTCACCGTCACCCTCTCTGTCGGGGCTGGCAGCCTCTCGGCGACGGGCGGCAATGGCGTCGGCGTCACCGGCACGGGCGGCAACACGCTGACCCTTTCCGGCTCGCTCAGCGACATCAACAGCTTCGTCAATGCCGGCAGCGTCCGCTTCCAGACCGCAGCCGACAGCACCGCCAGCCAGACGCTCGCCATCACCATCAATGATGGCGGCAATACCGGTACCGGCGGCCCGCTGACCGCCAGCAGCAACGTGACCCTCAATGTCACCGCCGTGAATGATGCGCCGAGCATCACCGCCCCCGGCAGCTTGTTGGTAACGGAGAATGTTGCCACCGCCCTGACTGGCATCAGCTTCGCCGATGTGGATGCCGGGAACGGGATCGTTACCGTCAGCCTTTCCGTCGGGGCCGGCAGCCTCTCGGCGACGGGCGGCAATGGCGTCAACGTCACCGGCGCGGGCGGCAACACGCTGACCCTTTCCGGCTCGCTGGCCGCCATCAACAGCTTCGTCAATGCTGGCAATGTCCGCTTCCAGACCGCAACCAACAACACCGCCAGCCAGACGCTCACCGTCTCCATCAATGATGGCGGCAATAGCGGTACCGGCGGTTCCCTGACCGCCAGCACCAGCGTTGCGCTCAATGTCACTGGCGTGAACGTGGCTCCCAGCATCAATGCACCGGGCAGCCTGACGGTAACGGAGGATGTGGCCACCGCCCTGACCGGCATCAGCTTCAGCGATGCCGACGCCGGGACCGGGATCGTCACCGTTACCCTCTCCGTCGGGGCTGGCAGCCTCTCGGCGACGGGCGGCAATGGCGTCGGCGTCACCGGGTCGGGCAGCGGCACGCTGACCCTCTCCGGCTCGCTGGCCGCCATCAACAGCTTCGTCAATGCCGGCAGCGTCCGCTTCCAGACCGCAGCCGACAGCACCGCCAGCCAGACGCTGGCCATCACCATCAATGATGGCGGCAATACCGGTACCGGCGGCCCGCTGACTGCCAACACCAGCGTGACGCTTAATGTCACCGCCGCGAATGATGCCCCCAGCATCACTGTGCCGGCCGCCATCAATGTAACGGAGGATGTCGCCACCGCCCTGACCGGCATCAGCTTTGCCGATGTCGATGCCGGGACTGGGACGGTCACCGTCACCCTCTCCGTCGGGGCCGGCAGCCTGACGGCCAGCGGCGGCAATGGCGTCGGCGTCACCGGGTCGGGCAGCGGCACGCTGACCCTCTCCGGCTCGCTGGCCGCCATCAACAGCTTCGTCAATGCTGGCAATGTCCGCTTCCAAACCGCCGCCAACAGCACAGCCAGCCAGACGCTCGCCATCACCATCAATGATGGCGGCAATACCGGCACCGGCGGCCCGCTGACCGCCAGCAGCAACGTCACCCTCAACGTCACGGCCGTGAATGATACGCCGAGCATCACCGCACCCGGCAGCCTGACGGTAACGGAGGATGTGGCCACCGCCCTGACCGGTATCAGCTTTGCCGATGTCGATGCCGGCACCGGGACGGTCACCGTCACCCTCTCCGTCGGGGCCGGCAGCCTGACGGCCAGCGGCGGCAATGGCGTCGGCGTCACCGGGTCGGGCAGCGGCACGCTGACCCTCTCCGGCTCGCTGGCCGCCATCAACAGCTTCGTCAATGCTGGCAATGTCCGCTTCCAGACGGCGGCAGACAGCACCGCCAGCCAGACGCTCGCCATCACTATCAATGATGGCGGCAATAGCGGCACCGGCGGCCCGCTGACAGCCAACACCAGCGTGACGCTTAATGTCACCGCCGTGAATGATGCCCCCAGCATCACTGCACCCGGCAGCCTGACGGTGACGGAGGATGTGGCCACCGCCCTGACGGGCATCAGCTTTGCCGACGTGGATGCCGGGACCGGAACGGTCACCGTCACCCTCTCCGTCGGCGCCGGCAGCCTGACGGCAACCGGCGGCAATGGCGTCGGCGTCACCGGGTCGGGCAGCGGCACGCTGACCCTCTCCGGCTCGCTGGCCGCCATCAACAGCTTCGTCAATGCCGGCAGCGTCCGCTTCCAGACCGCCGCCGACAGCACCGCCAGCCAGACGCTTGCCATCTCCATCAATGATGGCGGCAATACCGGCACCGGCGGCCCGCTGACTGCCAGCACCAGCGTGACGCTTAATGTCACCGCCGCGAATGATGCCCCCAGCATCACTGTGCCGGCCGCCATCAATGTAACGGAGGATGTCGCCACCGCCCTGACCGGTATCAGCTTCGCTGATGTCGATGCCGGTACCGGGACGGTCACC
>NZ_JANLNL010000010.1:0-232196 GCF_027568365.1 Niveispirillum sp. BGYR6
GCGCAATCTGCCGCCTCATTCGCGCCGCCATCCTCATCGGCTCACCCAAAACACCAATCGCCGCCTGAAATCACCAAAAACAAAACCCCGCCGAATTTCGACGGGGTTTGTCAGCAGTCTGAAGGGCCAGACCGGCGACGGTCTGGCCCTTTTGCTTATATATTCAGTGGCCTCAATCGCCGGCGCCAACATCCGTTGGCTTGGCTTTACGCGGCCCGTGCCGCGCGGCGGCAGTCGCCGCCGTACCAAGCGGCGATGCGTTCATCTCATCGCCGCTTGGTATTACCGACGCCCGAAAGCGTAGAACGCCACGACGGCAAAACAGAGCAGCGGCAGCAGGAAGGCCATCTGCATGGTACCGGCCGCCACCGCCACCCAGCCCATCAGCGGCGGGCAGATGGCCCCGCCAATGATCGCCATGATGATGAAGGAAGAACCCAGCGGCACCAGTGGCCCCAGCTTGTCGATACCGAGGGCAAAAATGGTGGGGAACATCACCGACATGAAAAAGCTGGTCAGCATCAGCGCGCCGACCGCCACCGGACCGGGCGCAAAGGCCGCCACCGCGCACAGCAGCGCGTTGATCACGGCATAGATCCCCAGCAGCTTGGCCGGCGCCACCCGCGTCATCAATCCGGTGCCGACGAAGCGGCCAATCATGAACATCACCAGACTGGCCGACAGCATGAAGGCCGCCTGCTTTTCCGGCACCGCCGGCATGGCATCCTTCACGAAATCAACGAAATAGCTCCAGATACCCACCTGGGCGGCGACATAGAAGAACTGGGCCAGCACTGCCATGACCAGGCTGCGACGGGCCAGCAAGCGGCGCACCTGCTGGCCAAACGCCTCCCCCGCGCCCTGTTCAATATCGCCCCTGGGCAGCCTTGTCAGGATCACCGCCAGGGCGATGAAGCCCGCCACCCCGGCCAGCAGCGCATAGGGCAGCCGCACCGTTGCCGCCTCCATGGCGCGATAGGCCGCCAGATCGGCCGGTGCCATGGCGGCCAGCGCCTCTGGTGTGTGTTCCACGCCGGAAAAGATCAGCACGCCGCCGATAATGGGGGCGATGAAAGCGCCAAAACCGTTGAAGGATTGCGCCAGATTAAGCCGCTGCGGTGCCCGGCTGGGGTCACCAAAGGCGGCGATATAGGGGTTGGCGGCCGTTTCCAGAAAGGCCGCACCAGCCGCAATGACAAACAAGGCCGTCAGGAACAGCCCATAGGTCTGAACATAAGAGGCGGGCAGGAACAGCAGGGCGCCCGCCGCATAAAAGCTCAAGCCGGTGATAATGGCCGCCTTATAGCCGAACCGCCGCATCACCAGCCCCGCCGGCAAGGCCATGACGAAATAGCCGATATAGAAAACGAACTGGATGAAACCCGCCTGCATCCTGTCCAGGCCCAGGGCCTTCTGGAAATGGCGGATCAGGATGTCGTTGAAATTATTGGCAAGGGCCCACAGAAAAAACAGGCTGACCACCAGCGCAAAACCCCAGCGATAGCCGCTGGTAATGAAGGGTGCCGGGCCATGCCCCGCACTCCCGGACTTTTCCTCTCCTGACATAACGGCCGTCTCCTGGCTCTTTTTTGCATGGGGAAAATCAACAAAGGGCGATGGCTTTCAGCGCATGGTCTGTCCCCTTCACCACGGGCCCGGATTGTTCCCGGCAACAGTTTATATCATATATGCAAATTACTTCTCATAAGCAAAATCTAAAACGGTAGGGGAAAGCCTGTCTCCCAAGGCAGGAGAGCCGTTGCAACAGGGCCCCGACGCGCTTGGCCTCCCCGTACCATCACGCCCTCCTGTGTCAATTTTCCCTTCATAAAATCCGGCGAAAGTGTCAATATAAATTGACACCTTTCAAGGGAAGCGCGTGCGATGTCGAAACCGTTTCCGTTTGCCGCCATCGTTGGCCAGGAGGATATGAAGAAAGCCCTGTTGCTGGCGGCGGTGGAACCGTTGCTGGGCGGGGTGCTGGTGATGGGGGACCGGGGGACCGGCAAATCCACCGCCGTGCGGGCGCTGGCCGAATTGCTGCCCAAGATCGAAACGCGCAGTGGCTGCCGCTATAATTGCCCGCCCGGCGCCCCCCAGCCGGCCTGTGCCCGCTGTTGCACCACCGGCACGGGAAGGCCGGCGCTGGTGAAGATCCGCACGCCCATGGTCGATCTGCCGCTGGGGGCGACGGAGGACCGGGTTTGCGGCGCCCTGGATATTGAAAAGGCGCTGGTGGCCGGCGAACGGGCCTTTGAACCGGGGCTGCTGGCCGCCGCCAACCGGGGTTTTCTCTATATCGACGAGGTGAACCTGCTGGAAGATCACCTGGTCGACCTGCTGCTGGATGCGGCGGCATCGGGCGTGAATGTGGTGGAGCGGGAGGGGTTGAGCATCCGCCACGCCGCCCGCTTCGTGCTGGTCGGCAGCGGCAACCCGGAAGAGGGTGACCTGCGGCCGCAATTGCTGGACCGGTTCGGCCTGTCGGTGGAGGTCCGTACCATCATGGACCTGAAATTGCGGATAGAGGTGATCCGCCGCCGTGATGCCTATGAAAGCGACCCCGATGGTTTCGTGGCGGCCTGGGCCAAACAGGATGCCGCCATCGGCAGCCAGGTGGTGGCGGCCCGCAAAATCCTGAAACAGGTGGCGGTGCCGGACGCCATCCTGTTCCGCCTGTCGCAGCTTTGTATGCGGCTGGGGATTGACGGGATGCGGGGGGAGTTGACCCTGATGCGCGCCGGCCGCGCCGCCGCCGCGCTGGATGGGCGCATGGCAGTGACCTGGACCGATATTGAGGAGGTGGCACCCATGGTGCTGTGCCACCGGCTGCGCCGCGACCCGATGGACGAGGCCGGCACCACCCCGCGCATTGAACGCGCCTTGGCGGCCCTGGATGCCGGGCATGGTCATGCCTGACGGGACCACCACTTGCCCCGACATGCAGCAGCAGAGCGAGGATCGCTGGCGCGATGCCATCACGGCCGCGCACATCCTGGCACGGGGCGGGGCCGCCATTGGCGGCCTGTGGCTGACAGCGCGGGCATCGGGGGTCCGTGACCATTTTCTGGATCAGTTGGGACGGATCACCCAGGCCACGCCGACACTGAAACTACCGCCCGGTGCCACGGCAGCGGCCCTGTGCGGCCATCTGGATATGAGCCGTTCACTGAAGAGGGGCCGCCTCATCTGGGACAGCGGCATTCTGGCCGCCGCCGATGGCGGTATCCTGCTGATCCCCATGGCGGAACGGCTGGAGGCGGGGGCGGCGGCCATCATTGCGGCGGCGATGGATACAGGAACCTGCCCAGCCCTTCGCCCGAGCGCTGAGGGGGGGCAGCAACCCAGCCGCTTCGCCGTGGTGGCATTGGACGAGGCCGCCGAGCCGGAGGAGATGCTGCCCGCCTGCCTTTCCGACCGTTTGGGCCTGCATATCTGCCTGGATGGCGTTACCTTGCGAACCATCCGCGCCATGCCCTTGGGCGCGCCCCCTGCCCCACCGGTTGATTGGCGATCCGTCTGCCTGGATGATGGGATGCTGGAACAGCTTTGTGGCATCGCCAGTGCGACCGGTCACGGCTCCCTGCGGGCGTTGCAGCATCTGTCAAAGGTGGCGCGCCTCCATGCCGCCCTTGATGGGCGGGGGACTGCCGGGGTGGCGGATGCTGTGGCGGCCCTGCGGCTTTGCCTGGGCATCCGGTTGGAGCATCGCCAGACCCAACCCGAACAGCCCACCCCTGCCGCCACCCCGGATCAACCGCCCTCTGCCGGCGGCGGGGAGGGCGAAGGGGAGAGCGGCGGGCTGGACTGCCTGACCGAACTGCTGACCGCCATCGAACAGGGTGCCGTGGACGGCCTGTCCCTGTCGGTCAGCGAACGGGCGGCCCGACAGGGCAAAAAGACCGGCAAGGGTGGGGCGGCCACCCGCCATGCACGGCGGGGCCGGCCCTTCGGCAGCAGCAGCACGCCCCCCTTCCCCGATGCCAGGCCCGATCTGGTGGAAACCCTGCGCGCCGCCGCCCCGTGGCAGCAGCTGCGTGCCCGCCTGTATCAAGTCCGCACCGGGGCGGAGCCAACCCATCCGCTGATCCGGAAGGAGGATTTCCGTTATCGCCGGCGGCGGCACCAGCAACCATCGACCGCCATTTTTGTGGTGGATGCCTCGGGCTCAACCGCGCTGGAACGGCTGGGCGAGACCAAGGGGGCCATCGAACAATTGCTGGCCACCTGCTACGTCCGCCGGGACGAGGTGTCCTTGATCGCCTTCCGGGGCAAGACGGCGGAAATCCTGATGCCGCCGACCCGGTCGCTGGTGGCGGCCAAGCGCAAATTGTCCGCCCTGCCCGGCGGCGGGCCGACGCCGCTGGCGTCTGGCCTGGAACGGGGGCTGGAGATGGCGCTGGCGGCCCGCCGCCGGGGCAGCACCCCCATCGTGGTGGTGATGACCGATGGCAGCGGCAATATTGCCCTGGATGGCACGGCCGACCGTGCGCTGGCCGGACGACAGGCAGAGACCATCGCCCGGCTCTATCGCGCCAACGGGCTGAAATGCCTCTGTATCGATATTGCCCGCCGCCCGCGTGACAGCGTGGCCACCCTGGCGGGGCTGCTGGGGGCGGAGCTGCATTTGCTGCGTCAGGCAAACGCCGCCCATATGTCGGAGATTGTCCGCGCCTCCATGCATCGGGGGGTGCCAGCATGATCGGCAGCTGGCTGGATTGGGACAGGGATGGACGCGACTGGCCCCACCGGTCGGCCAGCCGCTTTGTCTCCACCGCCGGGATAGGCTGGCATGTGCAGGAAATGGGGCCGGCGGACGCGCCGGTATTGCTGCTGCTGCACGGCACCGGCGCTTCCAGCCATTCCTGGCGGCATCTGCTGCCGCTTCTGTCAACGGTGTACAGGGTTGTGGTGCCCGACCTGCCCTGCCATGGTTTCAGCCGCCCCCAGGGCTGGCCGGACCTGTCGCTGAACGGCATGACCGGGGCCATCCAGTCCTTGATTGCGCTGCTGGGCATCGCACCCACGGGCATTATCGGCCATTCGGCGGGGGCAGCCATCGCCGTGTCGCTGGGTGCCAAGCCCGCCGCCCAGACCAAACCGCTGGTGATTGGCATCAATGGGGCCTTCCGGCCGATCCGGGGGGAACGCGTCTTTTCCCCCCTGGCCAAGGCCTTGTTCGCCGCCCCCCTGTCGGCCAGCCTGTTCGCCCTTGTGGCGCGGGGCGGCTGGTTCGGGGACAATCTATTGACCGCCACCGGATCGCCCATCGACCCGGCGGGGGCGGCGCTGTACCGGCGGCTGCTCACCGCGTCCAGCCATGTGCGCGGGGCGCTGGGGATGATGGCGGCCTGGGATCTGACACGATTCGATGCGCTGCTGTCTGCCCTGCCTCAGCCGCCCGTGCTGATCGCCGCCAAGGATGACCCGATGGTGCCCTGTGGTGACAGCCGCCATGCGGCGAGTGTTGCGCGCGGCGCCAGCCTGACGCTGGTGGATCGCGGCGGGCATCTGCTGCATGAATGCCGCGCTGATCTGGTGGCGGGGCTGATCACGGACGCGTTGCGGGCGCGCCCGGCCAACCGGGTGGATGCAGCATGAATATGATCACCCCCCATCTCCGGCCTGACGCCCAGGCCCCCGATCCGTCCAGGCCCCAGGCGATTATCATCGGGGCCGGTGTGGGCGGCCTGTCCACCGGGGCGCTGCTGGCGGCGCGGGGCTATGGCGTCACCATCATCGACCCGCTGGATGCACCGGGCGGGCGGGCCTATGCCCACCGCCAGGATGGTTTCATCTTCGATGCCGGCCCCACCATCATCACCGCCCCCTGGATGTTTGAGGATCTGTGGCGCGATTGCGGCGGGCAGCTTTCAGAGGATGTGGCGCTTCGGCCCTGCAACCCGTTTTACAAAATCCGCTTCGATGATGGTGCCTGGTTCAACTATTCCGGCGACCCGGCGGCGATGGCGGCGGAGGTGGCGCGCTTCAACCCCGCCGATGTCGCAGGCTATCAAAGCTTCATGGCGGAAAGCCGCCGCATTTACGAGGTCGCCTTTGAACAACTGGCCGATAAGCCCTTCCACAGCCTGGGCTTCACCGCCCGCACCCTGGCATCGCTGGCCCGGCTGGGGGGCTATCGCTCTGTTTATGCGGTTGTTTCAAGGCATTTCCGCGATGAAAGGCTGCGCACCATCTTCTCTTTCCATCCGCTGCTGATCGGCGGCAACCCTTTCTCCGCCACCTCCTTTTACTGCCTGATCGCGCATCTGGAGAGCCGGTATGGCGTGCATTACGCCATGGGCGGCACCAACGCGCTGGTGCAGGGGATTGCCAACCTTGTCCGCCGCCATGGCGGGGTGATCCGGCTGGGCGAAACCGTGGACACCATCCTGACGGCGGGACGCCGCGCCACCGGCGTGCGGCTGGTCTCGGGGGAAATTGTGCCGGCAGATATTGTCATCTCCAACGCCGATCCGGCCACCACCTATGGCAAGCTGCTGCGCCATCATCCCAGGCGGCGCTGGACCGATGCGAAGATCGCGCGGGGCGATTATTCAATGGGTCTGTTCGTCTGGTATTTCGGCACCAACCGGCGCTATGAGGATGTGTATCACCACACCATGCTGTTCGGGCCGCGATACCGGGGCCTGTTGGATGATATTTTCCGCCATCAGCATCTGGCCGATGATTTCAGCCTTTATCTGCACCGCCCCAGCGCCGTGGACCCCACGCTGGCACCCGCCGGCGGCGATGCCTTTTATGTGCTGAGCCCCGTTCCCCATCTAGGCAGCGGCACGGACTGGCAGGCGATGGCGGAACCCTATCGCCAGCGGATCGCGGCCTATCTGTCCCGCACCCTGCTGCCCGATCTGGAACGCCATATCGTCACCTCCAGACTGGCGACGCCGCTGGATTTCCGTGACCGGCTGCTCTCCTGGCAGGGGGCCGCCTTTGCGCTGGAGCCCAAGCTGCTGCAAAGCGCCTGGTTCCGCCCGCATAATCGCAGCGAGGAATTGGACAACCTGTTCCTCTGCGGGGCCGGCACCCATCCCGGTGCGGGGCTGCCGGGGGTGCTGTCATCCGCGCGGATCGTCAACGGGCTGGTGCCGGATGCCGCCGCCTGCATCCGCCAGCACAGGGAGAGGCATCAACCATGATGGACGCGCTTGAATGCAGCCATGACAGTCCGTGCCGCACCCCACGCCGGACGGTGGCGACGAATTACGGCTTCACCGGTGATGCAATCGACCTGGATGACTGCACCGCCGCCATCCGGCGCGGGTCGAAATCGTTTCATATCGCGTCGCTGCTGTTGCCGCGCGGCACGCGGCAGGCGGCCCATGCGCTCTATGCTTTCTGTCGGCATTCCGATGATGTGATTGATGATCCGGCCCGCCGGCCCGATGCGCTGCTGCGGCTGCGCCACCGGCTGGAGCGGATTTATGCGGGTGCCCCTTGCGACCATGCCTGTGACCGCGCCTTTGCCCGGATCGTGCAGAATTATGCCATCCCCAAAACCATCCCGCTGTCCCTGCTGGACGGGTTCGCCATGGATATGGCGGGGCGGCAATACCACACCATCGCGGCGGTGAAAGAATATGCGGCAGGCGTGGCCGCCACCGTCGGCCTGATGATGTCGCTGGTGATGCGGGCCGGCGATGGCTGGACGCTGGCCCGCGCCGCCGATCTGGGGCTGGCCATGCAATTGACCAATATCGCCCGCGATGTGGGGGAGGATGCGCGCCAGGGCCGGCTTTACCTGCCGCTGGACTGGCTGCGCGAAGCGGGGATCGACGGGGACACCTTTCTGCGCGATCCACGCTTCACCCCGGCCCTGGGCGGGGTGGTGAAACGGCTGCTGGAGGAGGCGGACCGGCATTACCAATTGGGCCATGCCGGGATCGCCCGGCTGCCCGGCAACTGCCGCCACGCCATCCGCACCGCCGCCCTGACCTATCAGGATATCGGACGCAGCATTGCCCGCAACGGCTATGACACCATTTCCCGCCGCGCGCGCACCAGCTTGCCCCGCAAACTGGCCCTGGTGCTGCGCGCCGTCCGGCCCACAGAATTGCAGGCAGATCGGGGGGCAACGGCCCCGCCCGATCCCGCCGTGGCGGAACTGGTGGCCGCCGCCGCCGATGCCTTTGCCCTGGTGGAGGGCCAGCGCCGCGCCGGGGCGCGATCAGGCTCCCCCTTGGAGCGAGTAGCCCTGATCATGATCGAAATCCAGCAGCGCCAGCGCGACGACCAACGCCAGCAGCGGTTGGCGCGCTGGCAGAAGGTGGCGCGCCTTGTTTGAACGCTATTTCGGATTGATCGAGGCGGGTTTTGTCTTCAGCCTCGCCATTGCCTTTTACATCTGGCAGCGGCGCGACCTGCGCCGCTATGAACAGCAGGACCGGGAGGCGCGGGAAAAGAAATCAGACAACCCGCCCCCCTGATGTCAGGGATAGCGGCCCCGCCGCGGCATCCGGAAAGGCAGCATCAGCCGCACCAGCGGGTGGGACAGTCGCCGGCAATCCAGCGTTTCATGCACCATCACCAGCCGCTGACCCTGCAACGACGTCTCAATGCAGGCGCGGGTATAGAAGGGGGAATCCTCCAGCCGTGTCAGCAATTGCGGGGTGCCCGCCGCATCACAGGCAACCCCACTGCGCACGCCCCAGAAGCCACGCGGCAGGGGTTGCCGGGGTGGAAGGCCGATGACCTCCGGTGCCGCTTGACCGCTGTACCGCAGGGCCAGACGGCGGGGGGTGCCGCTGCGCAAAGTGGCATCATAGAGGATGATGGTGTCACCCCTCGCCCCGCAAAGGCCCCGCGCCCAATCCCAGCCGATGAAATCCTGTTCAATCGGGCGGTTGCCAAAATTCATGTCGTGATAGGCTGGTCCGCGCCAGCCACCGCCCGGCAGGGCGTCACAGGTGATGGTGGCCCTGGCCCGTGGCATTCGGGGGCACCAGACATGCCGGCCTTCCTGGTCCAGATCGACAGAATGTGTGCTGGCAATATCCGCCACCAGTTCCACACGGCCCGACACGCGGCCAGGTTTCAGGCGCTGCCCCGGCCAGGGCAGTGCCGTTTCACTGAAATCAATCACCAACCTGTCATCCTGCATCACCATACGGCTGGGACCGATGCGCAGATGCTGCGGCCCGCGATCCAGGCTGCCCTGCCCCCGTTCGGTCATGCACCAGATATTACCCTGCGGGCCATATAGCGCGACATTGAAGGCGACATGATTTTCAGGCCGCCCCCGCCCCGACCAATGATAATAGGGGGAGAAGACGGAGCCGATGAAGGCGATGATGGTCAGCGCGTATTGTCCGCAATCGCTGACCGCATCGGCATACCACCAGTGATAGCCACCGGGCGGGACCGGCCGGTCAAAGCCCGGTCCGCCAGCAAACGCTCCGCCGCGATCTTGCCCGACAGGGCCGCCATCGGCACCCCCGGCCCCGGATGCACGCTGCCCCCGGCCAGATAGAGGCCCCGGATCGGCCCCTGGGCGGAGGGCCGCCGGAAGGACGCCATCGCGCCATGCGACGCCATCCCGTACAGCGCCCCGCCCGTGGCCGGGAACAGCCGGTTGAAACCATCCGGTCCCGTGACCGACATGGCCTGTCTGTCGAACGGCAGGGTCAGCCCGTTGCGGGCCAGACGGCGTTCCATCGTGGACAGGCATCGGTCGATCTCGCTTTCCGAATAGGCGCGGCTGTCGCCGTCCGCCGGCATGTTCATCAGGCTGTAAAGCCGCTCCCCCTTGCCGGTGGCTGGCCCGCACAGGGCCCCCATATCCGTCCGGTCCTGGGCGCAGATATAGATGGTGGGATCATCCGGCGGGCGGCGGTGTCGCTGAAGGGCATCGAACTCCGCCGCATAATCGTCGGAGAAAAACACCGTATGATGGGCCAACGGCACCCCGCACGGCCGGGCCGGACCACAGGCAACCAGGGCCGACAGGGATCGCTGGGCCACGGGCCGGCCCGGTTGTCTGGTGGAACCCAGCAGCGGGGCCAAGGCGGCAATATCGCCATTGAAGATCACCGAACCGGCGCGGAGCTGGCGTTGCTGATCGGTGGTGACACCGGCAACGGCCCGGCCCGACCGGTCCTTGTTGATGGCGATGATCTTCTCCCCAAAGCAGAACACCACCCCCATAGCCTGGGCCAATTCCATCAGCCGCTGCGCCAGCCTGTTCATGCCGCCATCGACGATCCACACGCCCGCCTGTTCCACATGCGCGACCAGCATCAATGTCGCCGGCGCCAGAAAGGGGGAGGAGCCGCAATAGGTGGCATAACGCCCGAACAATTGCCGCAGTCGCGGATCAGCGAAATAGCCCGACAGGGCTGACCACAGGTTGCTGTAAGGCTTCAGCGCCAGCAGCGCCCCCGGCCGATGCAGCCCGATCCGGGCCGACAGTGACAGTGGGTTGGGCCGGGGGGCATCGATAAAGCTGCGCTCCAGCAACTGATAGACGCGGGCACTGTCGGCGGCAAAGCGCTGGAAACCGGCCGCCGCTGCCGCCCCGGCAAAATCCCCGATGGCGTCACGGGTCCGGTCCTGATCGGCGAACAGATCCAGCCGGGTGCCCCCCTGCCAGTAATGCCGGGCCAAAAGATCAGATCGCGTCAACCGCACTTCGCTGTCCAGCGTGGTGCCGCAGCGGGCCAACAGCGCATCGAAGACCCATTTCATGGTCAGCACCGTGGGGCCGGCATCGAATTGCTGCCCGCCGGCCGTCACCTGACGCAGCTTGCCGCCCGGCCCCGCCGCCGCCTCCACCACCATCACCGGCACGCCGGCGCTGGCCAGCACCAGGGCGGCCGACAGGCCACCCATCCCGGCACCCACGATCACAACGCTATCGTCGCTTCCCCCCGCCACACGCCCCCCTGCTGCATTGACTTTCCATTTTTGTGTGTCAATTTATGTTTACACATTTTGTCGTCAAATAGAATTGACATTTAAGTGTGAGGAGGCCGCCCCATGGATTTGCCTGAGCGCATTGAAACCGGCTTGCAGCTTGCCCTGCGGCTTGCCACCGCCAATGGCTGCCCGCCCTTATTGGCCAAGGGGATGCGCCACGCGGTGTTTCCTGGTGGGGCGCGCATCCGCCCCCGGCTCTGTCTGGCGGTGGCCATGGCCTGCGGCGACCCTGACCCACAGGCGGCCACTGCCGCAGCGGTGGCGATTGAGCTGCTGCACTGTGCCTCCCTGGTGCATGACGACATGCCCTGTTTTGACAATGCGGCGACCCGCCGGGGCCAGAGCGCTGTGCATGTCGAATATGGGGAGGAAATCGCCCTGCTGGTGGGCGATGGGTTGATTGTGGCGGCGTTTGAAACCCTGGCGCGGGAAACGCTGCACGCGCCAAGGCTGACCGCACCGCTGGTAGCCACCATCGCCAAGGCGGTGGGTTCCCCCTATGGGCTGGTCGCCGGTCAGGCTTGGGAGAGCGAGGCTGAGATTGACATCGTGCAATATCACCGCGCCAAGACGGCATCGCTGTTTGCCGGGGCCGTTTCCACCGGTGCGCTGGCGGCCGGCGGCAATCCGCAGGATTGGCTGACCTTGGCCGATGCGCTGGGATCCGCCTATCAGGTGGCTGACGATCTTTATGACGCGATGGGCCTGACCGGCAGCATGGGCAAGCCCGTCGGCCAGGACGGGCGGAATGGCAAACCCAACATCGCCCTGTCGCTGGGCATTGCCGGCACGTTGAAGCATCTGCGCACCCTGGTGGAAACAGCCGCCGACAGCGTGCCCGACTGCGCCGGGCGGGAGACCTTCCGCGCCATGATCCGCCATGAGGCGGTGCGGCTGATGCCGAAGACGCTTTCTGTCAACGCTGCTTGACACGGGACATGTCGACGCGGCTCCCCCATGCCGACGCTGTGCCCGTGGCGGGGATGGCGGCGCTGCCGCTTCGCCTGCGGCTGCGGCTCTGGCGCAACCGGCTTGTGGCATCGCCCGGTTTTCGCCGGTTGATCGCGCGGCTGCCGCTGCTGCGCGCCATCGGCAATCGCAAGGCGAACGACCTGTTCCGCCTGACCGGTGGGTTCATCTTCTCCCAGGTGCTGCTGGCCGGGGTGCGGCTGGGCTTGTATGAGGCTTTGGCGGGCGCACCGGCGACAACCGCCCTTCTGGCCACCCGGCTTGGCGTGCCGGAGGCCCGGTTGCGGGTGCTGCTGCGCGCCAATGGCTCCCTCGGCCTGCTGGTGGAGGCGGCCCCCGACCTCTGGCTGCTGGATGATGCCGGCGTGATCCTGGCGGCCGACCGGGGGCTGGCGGCCATGGTGCTGCACCACGCCATGCTGTACCGCGATCTGACCGAACCCGACCGGCTGCTGCGCGACGGTGCCGCACAGACGGAGCTGCGACACTATTGGGCCTATGTGCGGGAGATGGGACAGCAAGGCCCCGACGCGGCGGCGGTGGAGGGCTATTCCCTGCTGATGCGGGAAAGCCAGACCATGATGGCTGACTGCATCCTGGCCAGCCATGATTTCAGCCAATACCAAACCCTGTTGGATGTGGGCGGCGGGGATGGCGCCTTTCTGGCCGCAGCGGCGGCGGCCCATCCCCGCCTGTCACTCTGCCTTTTCGACCTTCCCGCTGTCGCAGAACGGGCCGCCCGCCATCTGACAGGGCTGGGGCTGGCGGAACGAACCCATATCCATGGCGGTGATTTCACCCGCGACCGGCTTCCGGCGGCGGCTGATTGCGTCACCCTGGTCCGGGTGCTGTGCGATCATGACGATTCGCGGGTGGCGGCCATTCTGGCCAACCTTCACCGCTCCCTGCGTCCCGGCACCAGGCTGGTGGTGGCAGAGGCGATGGATGGCCCGGCCGAAGGGGCACGGCTCTCCGCCGCTTATTTCGGGCTTTATTTCCTGGCCATGGGATCGGGGCGTTGCCGCAGCGCGCGGGAGATTGCCGATCTGCTGTCAGCCGCCGGCTTTCATTCAATCCGTACCGTGGCCACCGCGAACCCGCTGATCGCCACCCTGGTCACCGCAAAGCGGTAACGGCCATCCCCTGCACGGTTAAAAAGTGTAAATATTGATTGACAGTTTGATGTGTCAACTTAATATGACACTCGCGTAATCAGAAGCCATGCCTTGGGGAGTTGCCCGGATGTACGCGTCGGCAATCGTGTTTGAGAGACCGGGGGAAGTCGCCGTTCAGCGGCTGGCCCTCCACGCTCCCGGCCCCGCCGACTTGGTGGTCGACACCCTTGTCAGCGGTGTTTCCACCGGTACGGAGAAGATGCTGTTCCAGGGCACCATGCCCCGGTTTCCCGGCATGGCCTATCCGCTGGTCCCCGGCTATGAAACGGTGGGCCGGGTGGTACAGGCGGGCCCGGCCGCCGGCCATCTTGTGGGGGAAACGGTCTTTGTCCCCGGTGCCAGTTGTTATGCCGATGCGGCGGGCCTGTTCGGGGCCAACGCCTCGCAATTGATCGTCCCCGGCGCACGGGTGTTCAAGATCGCCGAGACACTGGCAGAAAACGGGGTTTTGCTGGCCCTGGCGGCAACGGCCCATCACGCGGTAAGGCGCGCCCAGGGGCCTGTCGGTCTGGTGGTGGGCCATGGTGTGCTGGGCCGCCTGATCACCCGCATGGTGATGGCGCTGGGTTTCTCAGCGCCCATGGTTTGGGAAACGGCGGCCGCGCGCCGCACAGGTGCCAGCCCCTATGGGGTGATGGATCCAAAGGATGACCGGGACAGCCGGTACGACACCGCCATTGATGCCAGTGGAGATGCCGGTGCCATTGACGGCATCATCGACCGGCTGCGCAAACCGGGGGAACTGGTCCTTGCCGGCTTTTATGGGGAGCGGGTGGGGTACGCCTTCGCACCCGCCTTCATGCGGGAACTGACGGTTTCCATCGCGGCGGAATTCCGCCCGGAAGATGTGCGCGCCGTCATCGAACTGGTGGAAGCCGGGCGCCTGTCGCTTGACGGGCTGCTGACCCACCGGGCCGCCCCGAAAGACGCATCGTCTGCTTACCAAACCGCTTTCAACGACCCCGGCTGCCTGAAAATGGTGATCGACTGGAGGAACGCCGCATGAGCCTTGATCTGGACGTCCGCAGCAGCCCGAAACAGATGAGCCGACGCCTGCGCGAAGAAGCGGCGATTGAACCCGATGCGCCGCACACCGGCAAAGTCAGCAAGGAAACCCAGATCATCGCCATCTATGGCAAGGGCGGTATCGGCAAGAGCTTCACGCTGGCCAACCTGTCCTACATGCTGGCGCAACTGGGCAAGAAGGTGCTGCTGATCGGCTGCGATCCGAAAAGCGATACGACCTCCCTGCTGTTCGGCGGGCGTGCCTGCCCGACCATCATCCAAACGGCATCGCGCCGCAAGGAAGCCGGCCAGGAGGTTTCCATCTCCGATGTCTGCTTCAAGCGCGATGGCGTCTTCGCCATGGAGTTGGGGGGGCCGGAGGTGGGCCGTGGCTGCGGCGGTCGCGGCATCATCCATGGGTTTGAAACGCTGGAAAAGCTGGGGTTCCACGAATGGGACTTCGACTATGTGCTGCTGGATTTCTTAGGCGATGTGGTCTGCGGCGGCTTCGGCCTGCCGATTGCGCGCGACATGTGCCAGAAGGTGGTGGTCGTTGGCTCCAACGATCTGCAATCGCTCTATGTCGCCAATAATGTCTGCTCGGCGGTGAAGTATTTCCGCAATCTGGGCGGCAATGTCGGCGTGGCGGGTCTGGTCATCAACAAGGATGATGGCACCGGGGAAGCCCAGGCCTTTGCCGATGCGGTCGGCATCCCAGTGCTGGCCTCCATCCCGCAGGATGAGGATATCCGCCGCAAGAGCGCCAATTACCAGATCATCGGCACCCCCGATAACCGGTGGGGGCCCCTGTTTGAGGCCCTGTCGATCAATCTGGCGGAGGCCCCGCCGGTGCTGCCGCGCCCGCTGGATCAGGATGGTTTGCTGGGCCTGTTCGATGCCAGCCAGACCGGCGGCAATTTCCAGCTTGTGCCGGCCACACCGGAAGATATGTGCCCGGCGGGCGCGCTGAAACGCGCCTCGCTGGAAGTCATCTACGACCGGGTCTAGGGGGCACACAACCATGGATGACCACCACACCCTTTTCGCAGCGGAAACAGCCGGCAGTGACGACGGTGGCCAACCCGCCGCCGCGGCTGGGTGCCATGGTGGCGTCGAACTGTCGCGTGCAGCCGCCCGTGCGGCCGGCAATGATGAAGTCATGGACCGGCTGGAACGCGATTACCCCAAGGGGCCGCATGACCAGCCGCAATCCATGTGCCCGGCCTTCGGGTCGCTGCGGGTGGGGCTGCGGATGCGGCGGGTTGGCACCATCCTGTCGGGATCGGCCTGCTGCGTCTATGGCCTGACCTTCACCTCGCATTTCTACGGGGCCAAGCGTTCCGTCGGCTATGTGCCGTTCAGTTCTGAAACGCTGGTCACCGGCAAGCTGTATGAGGATATCGTCGAAGCCGTGCATCTGATGGCCGATCCGGGCCGCTTCGATGCGCTGATCGTCACCAATCTCTGCGTTCCCACCGCCTCTGGCGTGCCGCTGAAAATGCTGCCGAAGGAGATAGATGGGGTCCGTATCATCGGCATCGACGTGCCGGGCTTTGGCGTGCCCACCCATGCGGAGGCCAAGGATGTGCTGTCGGGTGCCATGCTGGCCTATGCACGGCAGGAAGCAGAGGCCGGGCCGGTGCAGAGGCCGCGCGCCGGGTTGAAAGACAAGCCGACCGTCACCCTGGTGGGGGAAATGTTCCCCGCCGATCCGGTGGTGATCGGCAATATGCTGGACCCGATGGGGCTGGCCGTGGGGCCCAGCATTCCGGTGCGGGAATGGCGCGATCTTTACGGTGCGCTGGATTGCGCCGCCGTGGCCGCCATCCACCCCTTCTACACGGCAACCTTCCGCGAATTTACCGCCGCCGGGCGGCCCATCGTCGGTTCCGCCCCCATCGGGCTGGATGGCACCGATGCCTGGCTGTCCGCCATCGGCCAGCGCTGCGGCGTGCCGCAGTCCCGAATCGACCAGACACGCAACGCCATGCGCGGTGCCATCAGCGCCGGGTTGGCCGCCAACCGAATCAAGGGTCGCATCACGCTGTCGGGCTATGAGGGCTCCGAACTGTTGGTTGGGCGGCTGCTGGTGGAGTTGGGTGCCGACCTGCGCTATGTCGGCACGGCCTGTCCGAAGACGCCCTACAATGCTGAAGATGCGGAATGGCTGGCGGCCAAGGGCGTCATCGTCCGTTTCCGCGCCTCGCTGGAACAGGATTTGGCAGCCTTCGCGGAATTCAAACCCGATCTGGCCATCGGCACCACGCCGGTGGTGCAGAAGGCCAAGGAGGCGGCAACGCCGGCGCTTTACTTCACCAACCTGATTTCCGCCCGCCCCCTGATGGGGCCAGCGGGGCCGGGATCGCTGCCTTCTGTCATCAACACCGCCATCGCCAACAAGCCGCGCTTTGATGCCATGAACGCCTTTTTCGAAGGGGTGGGCACGGGTGACGCCGCCGGCATCTGGGAAGATGTGCCGCCGGACCGCAGCGCCTTCCGCCGGAAATACGCGGCCAAGACCAACCAATCGCGCAATGCGGTCGAGAATGGAGATAGCGTCGGATGCTGATCCTCGACCATGACAGGGCCGGCGGCTATTGGGGCAGCGTCTATGCCTTTACCGCCATCAAGGGGCTGCAGGTCATCATCGATGGCCCGGTGGGCTGTGAGAACCTGCCCGTCACCTCCGTGCTGCACTATACCGACGCCCTGCCCCCGCATGAGTTGCCCATCGTGGTCAGCGGCCTGTCGGAGGATGAGTTGGGCCGCCACGGCACCGAAGGGGCGATGAAACGCGCGCGGCTGGCGCTGGACCCCAGCCTGCCCGCCGTCGTTGTCACCGGATCGATTGCGGAAATGATCGGCGGCGGCGTCACGCCGGAAGGGTCGAACATCGTCCGCTTCCTGCCGCGCACCATTGATGAGGATCAGTGGCAGAGTGCCGACCGCGCCCTGAAATGGCTATGGACGGAATTTGGACCCAAGGGCGGCAAGGTGCCGGCCCCCCGCCGCCGTCCGGAGGGGGCCAAGCCCCGCGTCAATATCATCGGCCCGATCTATGGCACCTACAATCTGCCGTCGGACTTGGCCGAAATCCGCCGGCTGGTGGAAGGGCTGGGGGCGGAAATCAACATGGTCTTCCCGCTGGGAAGCCATGTGGACGATGTGCGCAAGCTGGCCGATGCCGATGCCAATATCTGCCTGTACCGGGAATTCGGCCGTTTGCTGTGCGAAAGCCTGGACCGGCCCTATTTGCAGGCCCCCATCGGCATCCATTCCACCACCGCCTTTCTGCGCCAGTTGGGGGAAATGCTGGGCCTGGACCCGGAACCCTTCATCACCCGCGAAAAGCACACGACGCTGAAACCGCTCTGGGATCTCTGGCGCTCGGTGACGCAGGATTTCTTCGGCACGGCCAGCTTTGCCGTGGTGGCCGGCGAAACCTATACGCGCGGCGTGCGCCATTTCCTGGAAGAGGAAATGGGATTGCCCTGCGCCTTCGCGGTACAGCGCAAGCCGGGTGTTAAGACCAACAATGATGCGGTCCAGGACCTGCTGACCGGCAAACCGCCGATGATCATGTTCGGATCGTTCAATGAGCGCATGTACATGGCCGAACGCGGCCAGCGCGGCAAGTTCATCCAGCTCTCCTATCCCGGTGCCATCGTCCGCCGCCATACCGGCACACCGGTGATGGGCTATTCAGGGGCGACCTGGATGATCCAGGAAGTCTGTAACGCCCTGTTCGACATGCTGTTCGACATCCTGCCCCGGGCGGGGGAGCTGGACGCCATCGAGCCGACCACCACACGCGCCGGCAGCGCCCTGCCCTGGTCGACGGACGCCCAGGCGCTGTTGGAACGGCAGATCAGTGCAGAGCCGGTTCTGGTGCGTATTTCAGCGGCCAAGCGCCTGCGCGAAGCCGCCGAACGGGAAGCGCGCCAGGACGGCGCGCACGAGGTCTCACCGCGTCACCTGGCGGGGGCCACAAGGCCCAGCAGGGTGAACGCATAGGACGCAACCAAAATGCCGCCCGATGACGGCAGCAGGGAGGACAGAATGACGTTCAGCATCCGGCACAGTGCGGTAGATGACGCCCGCCGGCACCGCCAGTTTGAACGCGTGGAGATGCAGCTCCTCTTCCTGATCTCCTATCCGCTCTGCCTGATCGCAGCGATGACGGGCCGGCTTGCCCTGCATGTCAGCCGCCGCAGCACCCGCCCGGCGCAATCCGTCTTTGCCGAGGCCCGCGCATCGGTCCATGCCGCCATTGGTTACGCGTTCAACGTGTGACTATCGCCTTGCCGGTGTTCTCGACACCGACAAAAGCCCGGCCGCACCGCCACAAGGGTGCTGCCGGAACCCGGCCGCGGGGGTGCCGCGGCGTTCGAGACGAGGAGGTGGATTTGATGGCTGACTCATCAAACGTCTCACTTTCGGGTCTGACCGAAAGCGAAGCCCGCGAGTTCCATTCGCTCTTCATCCAAGGCTTCCTGATCTTCACGGCGATCGCCATCGTCGCGCATGTTCTGGTCTGGATGTGGCGCCCATGGATACCGGGGCCGAACGGTTATGCCTCTCTGGAGAGCATCAACCAGACGGCCCAGGCAGTTCTGCCAATGATCGGTTAGGGGGAAGCGACATGTGGAGAATCTGGCTGTTGTTCGATCCGCGCAAGGCGCTGGTCGCACTTTCCGTGTTTCTGTTCACGCTCGCCATCCTGATCCATTTCATTCTGTTGAGCACTGACCGGTTCAACTGGCTGGAGGGCAAGCCCCTCAAGACCAGCGCCATCGAACAGTCGCTCTCTCAGGATGCGGATCACCGGCACGTCGGCTGAAGCAAAAGACGGCAGCAGGCGTGGCCGGCAACGGCCCGCCCGCCGCCAACGCTCAACCACAGACATCGCCAACTGGATCACCAACTGGCTGGCCGCTGCGGGAGGATACGTACATGGCGCTGCTCAGTTTTGAACGCAAATATCGCGTGCGCGGTGGCACGCTGATTGGCGGTGATCTGTTCGACTTTTGGGTCGGGCCCTTTTATGTCGGGTTTTTTGGTGTCACCACCGCCTTCTTCGCCGCCTTGGGCACGGCCCTTATTCTTTACGGGGCCGCCATCGGCCCCACCTGGAACATCTGGCAGATTTCCATTGCCCCGCCGGACCTCTCCTATGGGCTGGCGCTGGCGCCCCTGAAACAGGGGGGGCTCTGGCAGATCATCACTGTCTGCGCGCTGGGGGCCTTCATCTCCTGGGCGCTGCGGGAGGTGGAAATCTGCCGCAAGCTGGGCATCGGCTATCACGTGCCCTTTGCCTTTTCCTTCGCCATTTTCGCCTATGCCACGCTGGTGGTGTTCCGCCCGCTGCTGCTGGGGGCCTGGGGCAACGGTTTCCCCTATGGCATTTTCAGCCATCTGGATTGGGTGTCGAACGTCGGCTATCAGTATCTGCATTTCCATTACAACCCGGCGCATATGATCGCCGTGTCCTTCTTCTTCACCACCACCTTCGCGCTGTCGCTGCATGGCGGCCTGATCCTGTCCGCCGCCAATCCCGGCGCGGCATTGGACGAGCCGGGCCAGCAGGCCGAGGTGAAGACGCCGGAATATGAAGACACCTTCTTCCGCGACATTATCGGCTATTCCATCGGCACGCTGGGCATCCACCGTCTGGGCCTGATCCTGGCGCTGAATGCCGGGTTCTGGAGTGCCGTCTGCATCATTATCAGCGGCCCCTTCTGGAACAAGGGCTGGCCCCAATGGTGGAGCTGGTGGCTTGAACTTCCGATCTGGCGCTGAGGGAGGGTTGAGCGATGACACAATATCAAAACATCATCACCCCGATCCAGATCAGCGGCCCCATCGAAGAAGGGATGCCGCTGCCCCGGGGGGACGGCAAGCGCACCGGCAAGCCCTTCTTCGTGCGGCTGTTCGGCATGATCGGCAATGCCCAGATCGGCCCGATCTATCTGGGCTATCTGGGCACCCTGTCGCTGGTTTTCGGCTTTATCGCGTTTGAGATCATCGGTCTGAACATGTTCGCCTCGGTCGGCTGGAACCCGATTGAGTTCGTGCGCCAGCTTTTCTGGCTGGGGCTGGAACCGCCGGCGGCCAAGTACGGGTTGAAGGTGCTGCCACCGCTGGCCGAAGGCGGCTGGTGGCTGATGGCGGGTTTCTTCCTCACCCTGTCTGTCCTGCTCTGGTGGGTCAGGGTCTATCGCCGCGCCCGGCAATTGGAAATGGGCACCCATGTTGCCTGGGCCTTTGCCTCGGCCATCTGGCTGTTTCTGGTGCTGGGCTTCATCCGGCCCTTGCTGATGGGCAATTTCTCCGAAGCGGTGCCGTTCGGCATCTTCCCGCATCTGGATTGGACGGCGGCTTTCTCCATCCGCTACGGCAATCTCTACTACAACCCGTTCCACTGCCTTTCCATCGTCTTCCTTTATGGCTCGGTCCTGCTGTTCGCCATGCATGGCGCGACCATTCTGGCGGTTGGCAAATATGGCGGGGAGCGGGAACTGGAGCAGATCACCGATCGCGGCACCGCCTCTGAACGCGCCGCCCTGTTCTGGCGCTGGACGATGGGCTTCAACGCCACGATGGAATCCATCCATCGCTGGGCCTGGTGGTTTGCCATCCTGACCCCGCTGACGGGCGGCATCGGCATCCTGCTGACCGGTACCGTGGTGGATAACTGGTACCTGTGGGGTGTCAACCACGGGCTTGTGTCACCGCTGCCCACCATGTGGCCTGGCGTTGTCGATCCGGCCCAGGGAGGGGCACCATGAAACTCTGGCTACCATTCGCCGCTTCTGCCGGCGCCCTGCTGGCCATCGCCAGTTTCGTCGGTGCCGGCTGGGATGCCCCGCCGGTGGCAAGCGAACAGATCGGCTTTCGCGGTACCGGTATGGTTCATCACCGGGACATTGAAAGCGAAGCCGCCCTGCGGCAGGCCAATGTGGTGCCCCAGGCCCCCTGGCAGGCCGATCCAGCGGGCGACAAGGCCGGGACGCTGTATCAGAATGTGCAGGTGCTGGGCGATCTGTCCGACGATCAGTTCAACCAGTTCATGGCCTCCATCACCGAATGGGTGGCACCGGAAACCGGCTGTAATTACTGCCATAACCCGGAAAACATGGCGTCGGACGAGATCTATCAGAAGGTTGTCGCCCGCCGCATGATCCAGATGACCCAGGCGATCAATGTCGACTGGAAGCCCCATGTCGCGGAAACCGGCGTCACCTGTTACACCTGTCATCGCGGCAAGCATATTCCCGCCGCCATCTGGTCGGCCAGCCTGGAACCGAAACCGGCCGGCAACATGACGCAGAACCGGCAGGGCCAGAATGTCGTTGCCGACTATGCTGGCAAAAGCTCCCTGCCGCAGAATGCGCTGATGGATTATCTGCTGGGGGATCAGCCGATCCGCGTGCATTCCACCACCGCCCTGCCCACCGGCAGCAACCATGCCGGCACCAAGGAAACAGAGCACACCTGGGCGCTGATGATGCATATGTCGGAATCGCTGGGGGTGAACTGTGTCACCTGCCACAATTCCCGCGCCTTCAATGACTGGGACCAGAGCCCGCCGCAGCGGGTGACCGCCTGGCATGGCATTAAAATGGCCCGTTACCTGAATACCAATTACATGGAAGGTTTGACCCCCGTTTTCCCGGCCAACCGCAAGGGGCCGGAAGGGGATGTGCTGAAGATCGGCTGTGCGACCTGCCATAATGGCGTGCAGAAGCCGCTCTATGGTGTGTCCATGCTGAAGGACTATGTGGCGGCCATGACGGTCAAGGGATCGACCGAGGTGCCGGATTTCACGACCTATGTTCCCGGTAAAACCCAGGTTCTGGGTGGCCCACCGCCGACGCAGTGATGGGGGATGGACTTGCCCTGGAAAAGTAAGAACCATCCATGCTTTGCCCGTCAGGCGGCGAGCTCGGACAGGATAGGGCTTCTTTAAGCCCACAGGCTAGAGCAGATCGCGGAAAAGCGGAATCGCTTTGCAGCGTGAATCTGCTCGCTGAACAAGAGCTTAGAGCCTGATGCGTTTACGATTAAACGCATCAGGCTCTAAGTGTAATACCACCGGCATGAGGATCGCACAGCGCCAGAGCCTGCCCGCCTTCGCCCAATGTAGCGACGCGCCCACCAAAAAAGTATAAAACGCGTTCATATCAGGAGAAATACGCAGCTGCAATGCTGGCAAAACGTGTCTCGGAGGGGGAGAAATAGGGGGCGCCTTACTAACGCCCCCGTACTTCAAGAAGCCGCTTTCTCCATCTCCCCCGCCCACGCTGCATGTTCGTCGCGCAGACTTTTGATCACGCTGGCCCAGTCGCCCAGGTCAGGCTGGCGGTGGATGCGGTGGTTGGGGTACCAGGGGGAATGGGTTGTGCCGATTTCCCAGCGCCAATCCACCGAATGGGCCAGCAGCAGTGATACCGGCTTGCCCATGGAACCGGCCAGATGCGCGACACCGGTATCCACCGCCACCACATGATCCAAATTGGCGATCACCGCGGCCGTGTCGATGAAATCCTGCAACGCCCCGCTGATGTCATGCAGGCGGCCGCGGAAGGCCAACGCATCCCCCGCCCGGTTGCCCACCTGCAGCGAAATCCACTGCGCATCCGGTACGGCATCCAGCACCGACCCCAGCAGAGCCAGCGGCAGCGACCGGCGGGAATCTTCCGAATGCTGCGGCCGGCCGGCCCAGACCACGCCGATGCGCCGCTTACCGGGCTGGGCCGGGGGCAGCAGGGTGGCGCCACGCGCCACCTCCGCTTCCGGCAATTGCAGCCAGCCGGGCAGCAGGGGCAGGTCCGGCACCCGCAGGGACAGGAAATGCGGCAGGCTTAACAAAGGGATATGGTAATCAAAGCTCTCTTCTACCCCGAACCGGTGCGGATTGTCGGGCCGGGAAATTACCCGCATACCGGGCCGGTCCAACACGGCAGACAACATCCGCACCAGCGGGGCGGAAACCTCCAGCACCACCTCATCCGGGCCATAGCGGTCGGCCAGAATCTGCGCCAGCGGCGTGAATTGCAGGATGTCGCCGAAGCCCTGCTCGCCCCAGATATAGATGCGCTTGCCGGTCAGCTCCTCCCCGCGCCATTGCGGGGCCCCCAGCATCCGGCGCGGTTCGGGGAACTGGTCCCAGACCCAGCGCCATTCATAATCAGCCCAACCCTGGGCATAATCGCCCCGCGCCAAACAGGCCAGCGAATGGTTCCAGCGGGCCAGCGCATTGCCGGGCGCCAGCTTCAGGGCCACGGTCAGCGAAGCAGCGGTGGCATCAATGAACCCCGCCGTGCGCAGCGCCTTATCCAGCGTCTGCAACACCTCCTCCAGCCGTTCCAGACGGCCATCGGGCAGTCCGTCGGGCAGCACGGCCAAGGCGGCCGTCAGTTCCGGCAGCCGGTCGCCGATATCGGCCAGCAGCCGTTCTCCCAGTTCCCGCGCCTCGGGCAGGAAGCGGCCGAACAGGATGACGCCGATAATCAGCGGTACCACCGCCTCGCGCGAGCGGTTGGTCCAGGCCAGACCGGTGCCCATATTGACCCAGGCCGAATAATTCAGCGGCGAGAGGTGCAGGATGCGGCGATAAAGCGGAATGGCATCTTCATGCTTGCCTTGGGTCTGCAGCATCACCGCCAGGTTGACCATGGCGGCCACGGCGCGCGGCAGGTCGCCCATCCGTTCGAACACAGTGCCGAGCGAGCAATAATAAAGCGGCTCGGCCGGCTCCAGCCTCATGGCATGTTCAAATAGACCGGCGGCGCGACCATTATCGCCCTGGAAGGCAGCGATCACGCCCAGCTGGTGGAGGGCGGGTGCCGTCAGTTCCGGCCGTTCGGTCAGTTGCAGAAACAGGCTGCGGGCCTGATCCAACTGGCCGGTCGATTGCAAGTGCAAGCCCTGGGCAAAGGCGGGCACGCGACGGCCGATCTCCATCAGCACCGCCCCGCTCCGTTCCACGATGGGGATCGACAAGTCGGTATTATTGCTGGCGCTCATTATTCTCTGTGCCTTTGATCGGGTCGGAGGTCATCTGGATCTGACTATAGACATTCTCGCCACTGCCGGCACCACTGACAAGGATCGGCAGCGCTTCGCCCTTGGCGCTTCCACTCTCCGTTCCGCCCGACGAAGCAGCGTTATCGGTGCTGGTACCGCTGCCGCCGCCACTGGAGGAAGAGGAAGAGGAAGAGGAAGAGGAAGAGGAAGAGGAAGAGGAAGAGGAAGAGGACGAAGATGAAGAGGAGCTGGTTGTGGAGGAAGCCGGGGAACCAGTAGAAGAGCCCGTGCTGCTGCTGGTCGTGGTGGGTGTACTGCTGCCCGCCGACACGCTGGGGCCAGACACATTGCCGGTCGCCACGTTGGTGGTGACGGCAACGTTGGTGGTGACGGCAACGTTGGCGGTGATGGCCACCGTGGGCACCACGGCCGACACAACGATACGCTGCACGGCGCTGGTGGTCAGGGTCGGGGCTGCCGGCGTGACGGTCAGCTGACCGTCCTGATAACGGATGGTGTAATTGCCCAAACCTGTACCGGCGGCATTGCTGGCACTGATCGCATAGGTGCCCGCCACCGCGCTGGCCGGCGTGCCAGGGCTGGCCAGGGTCACTGTGGCCACATTGTCACCATTGACCAGTCCATTGGCGCTGAAACCGGTCAATGCCAGATCCGTACCGGCCACCTTGCTGGCATCGGCGGCAATGATGGTCAAGGCCGCCGGATTAACCACCAGGGTGCCGCCGACATAGGTGATGGCATAGTTTGCCAGGCCGTTGCCGATAGCACCGGAGGCGGTGATGCCATAGCTGCCCACCCCTGCCGTTGCCGCAACACCCCCGCTGGACAGAGCCACGCTGCCCACACTGTCACCATTCACCAGCCCAACGGCGTTATAGCCGGTGAGGCCGGCGACATTGCCGTAGGTCTTGCTGGCGTTGGTGGCAGCAACAACCAATGTCGCGCGATTAACCGTCAGCGTGCCACCAACATAACTGATGTCATAGTTGGACAGACCGCTGCCGGTGGCGCTGGAGGCGGTGATGCCATAGCTGCCAACGACAGCCGTCGCCGTAGCGCCCCCGCTGGACAGGGCCACACCTGTCACGCTGTCACCATTCACCAGACCGGCCACGTTATAGCCGGTCAGACCAGCCGCATTGCCATAGGTCTTGCTGGCGTTGGAAGCAGCAATCACCAGGGCCGCACGGTTCACCGTCAGCGTGCCCCCCAGATAGGTAATGTCGTAGTTCGACAGGCCCGTACCCGTCGCACCCGTGGCGGTAATGCCATAGCTGCCGGCTGCCGCCGCCGCACCCGTGCCGGCACTGGACAGTGTAATGCTGCCCACATTATCGCCGTTAACCAGCCCGATGGAACTGAAGCCCGTCAGGCCGACGCTGTTGCCATAAGTCTTGGCGGCATCCGCCGCAACAATGGTCAAGCCGGCACGATTGACCGTCAGCGCCCCACCGACATAGGTAATGTCATAGTTCGACAGGCCGTTGCCGGTGGCGCCCGAGGCGGTAATACCATAATTGCCAACCGTCGCGGTGGCACCGGTACCGGCACTGGACAGCACCACGCTGCCCACGCTGTCGCCGTTCACCAGACCGGCGGCATTATAACCGGTCAGGCTGACGGCATTGCCATAGGTCTTAGCAGCATCCGCCGCAACAATGGTCAAAGCCGCCCGATTGACCGTCAGCGCCCCACCGACATAGGTAATGTCATAGTTCGACAGGCCGTTGCCGGTAGCGCCCGAGGCGGTAATACCATAATTGCCAACCGTCGCGGTGGCACCGGTACCGGCACTGGACAGCACCAAGCTGCCCACGCTGTCGCCATTCACCAGTCCGGCGGCATTATAACCGGTCAGGCCGACGGCATTGCCATAGGTCTTGGCAGCATCGGCCGCAACAATGGTCAAAGCCGCCCGATTGACCGTCAGCGTGCCGCCGACATAGGTGATGTTGTAGTTCGACAGCCCTGTCCCCGTGGCGCCCGACCCTGTGATCGAATAGCTGCCGACAGCGGCGGCCGCGCCGGCGCCAGCGCTGGACAGCACCACGCTGCCCACGCTGTCACCATTCACCAGACCAACAGTATTGTAGCCGGTCAGGCTGGCCGCATTGCCATAGGTCTTGGCGGCATTACTGGCGGCAATCACCAGGGCTGCCCGATTGACCGTCAATGTGCCGCCAGCATAGGTGATGTCGTAGTTTGACAGGCCCGTACCCGTCGCACCCGTGGCGGTAATGCCATAGCTGCCGGCTGCCGCCGCCGCACCCGTACCGGCACTGGACAGTGTAATGCTGCCCACATTATCGCCGTTCACCAGACCGATGGAACTGAAGCCCGTCAGGTTGACGCTATTGCCATAGGTCTTGGCGGCATCCGCCGCAACAATGGTCAAGCCGGCACGATTGACCGTCAGCGCCCCACCGACATAGGTAATGTCATAGTTCGACAGGCCGTTGCCGGTAGCGCCCGAAGCGGTAATGGCATAATTGCCAACCGTCGCGCTGGCACCGGTACCGGCACTGGACAGCACCACGCTGCCCACGCTGTCGCCATTCACCAGTCCGGCGGTATTATAACCGGTCAGGCTGACGGCATTGCCGTAGGTCTTGGCAGCATCGGCCGCAACAATGGTCAAAGCCGCCCGATTGACCGTCAGCGTGCCGCCGACATAGGTGATGTTGTAGTTTGAAAGCCCTGTCCCTGTGGCGCCCGACCCTGTGATCGAATAGCTGCCAACAGCGGCGGCTGCGCCAGCGCCAGCGCTGGACAGCACCACACTGCCCACGCTGTCACCATTCACCAGACCAACAGTATTGTAGCCGGTCAGGCTGACCCCATTGCCATAGGTCTTGGCGGCATTACTGGCCGCGATCACCAGGGCCGCACGATTGACCGTCAATGTACCGCCGGCATAGGTGATGTTGTAGTTGGAAAGCCCCGTCCCCACGGCATCGGCGGCATTGACGCTATAGGAACCGGCCGCCGCCCGCGCATCCGCCCCCAGGCTGGACAGGGTGACGGCGCTGACGCTGTCCCCATTCACCAGTCCGGCGACATTGAAGCCCGTCAGACTAGCGGTATTGCCATAGGTCTTGACACTGCTGCCGGCGCTGATGGTCAGGTTGGCCGGCGTCACACTCAGTGTGCCACCGATATAGGTGACGGCATAATTATCCAGCCCTGCGCCAGTAACGTTGCTGGCATTGATGGCGTAGTTGCCCACTGTGGCCGCAGTACCCAGCCCACCGCTGGTCAGTGTCACGCCGCTGACACTGTCACCATCCAGCAAGCCGGCAACGCTGTAGCCGGACAGGCTGCCATTGCTGCCATAGATCTTGGTCGCATCATTGGCCGTCACGGTCAGGATGGCCTTACCCACGGTCAGGGTGCCGGCAGCATAGTTGATGACATAATTGGAAAGCCCAGCCCCGGTGGCGTTGCTGGCCTGGATCGTGTAGCGGCCGATGGCGGCATTGGCCGCACTGCCATCGCTGACCAGCTGCACGGCGCTGACACTGTCACCATTCACCAGACCGCTGGCGCTATAGCCAGTCAACCCTAAAGTACCACCATAGGCTTTCACGGCGTCGCTGGCGGTAATGGTCAGCGACGCCTGGTTCACCACCAAGGTTCCGTTGACATATGTGACGGCATAGTTCGACAGGCCGGTACCTGTCGCACCGCTGGCGACGATGCTGTAGCTGCCGGCATTGGCCGAGGTGCCAGACCCGTTGCTGGCCAGCGATACCGCACTGACGCTGTCACCATTCACCAGACCATTGCTGGTAAAGCCCGTCAGGCTGACGCTGTTGCCATAGGTCTTCGTCGCACCCGATGCCGTCACCGTCAGGGAGGCCGGGTTCACCACCAAGGTGCCGTCAGCGTAGGTGATCGAGTAGTTCGACAGACCGGTGCCCGTCGCACCGCTGGCGACGATGCTGTAGCTGCCGGCATTAGCCGAGGTGCCAGACCCGCTGCTGGCCAGCGACACCACACTGACGCTGTCACCATTCACCAGACCGGAACTGGTAAAGCCCGTCAGGCTGACGCTGTTGCCATAGGTCTTCGTCGCACCCGACGCCGTCACCGTCAGCGACGCCGGGTTCACCACCAAAGTGCCGTCAGCATAGGTGATCGAATAGTTCGACAGGCCCGTGCCTGTCGCGCCGGAACCCGTGATCGTGTAGCTGCCCACCGTCGCCGTGGTACCAGACCCGCTGCTCGCCAGCGATACCGCACTGACACTGTCACCATTCACCAGACCGGAACTGGTGAAACCCGTCAGGCTGACGCTGTTGCCATAGGTCTTCGTCGCACCCGACGCCGTCACCGTCAGCGAGGCCGGGTTCACCACCAAGGTGCCGTCAGCATAGGTGATCGAATAGTTCGACAGGCCCGTGCCTGTCGCGCCGGAACCCGTGATGGTGTAGCTGCCCACCGTCGCCGTGGTGCCAGACCCCGTGCTGGCCAGCGACACCGCACTGATGCTGTCACCATTCACCAGACCATTGCTGGTGAAGCCCGTCAGACTGACGCTGTTGCCATAGGTCTTCGTCGCACCCGATGCCGTCACCGTCAGCGACGCCGGGTTCACCACCAAGGTGCCGTCAGCATAGGTGATCGAATAGTTCGACAGGCCCGTGCCTGTCGCTCCGGAACCTGTGATCGTGTAGCTGCCCACCGTCGCCGTGGTGCCAGACCCCGTGCTGGCCAGCGATACCGCACTGATGCTGTCACCATTCACCAGACCATTGCTGGTAAAGCCCGTCAGGCTGGCGCTGTTGCCATAGGTCTTCGTCGCACCCGATGCCGTTACCGTCAGGGAGGCCGGGTTCACCACCAAGGTGCCGTCGGCATAGGTGATCGAGTAGTTCGACAGGCCCGTGCCCGTCGCACCGGAACCCGTGATCGTGTAGCTGCCCACCGTCGCCGTGGTACCCGAACCCGTGCTGGCCAGCGAGACCGCACTGATGCTGTCACCATTCACCAGACCATTGCTGGTAAAGCCCGTCAGGCTGACGCTGTTGCCATAGGTCTTCGTCGCACCCGACGCCGTCACCGTCAGCGACGCCGGGTTCACCACCAAGGTGCCGTCGGCATAGGTGATCGAATAGTTCGACAGGCCCGTGCCTGTCGCGCCGGAACCCGTGATCGTGTAGCTGCCCACCGTCGCCGTGGTACCCGAACCCGTGCTGGCCAGCGATACCGCACTGATGCTGTCACCATTCACCAGACCGGAACTGGTGAAGCCCGTCAGGCTGACGCTGTTGCCATAGGTCTTCGTCGCTCCCGACGCCGTCACCGTCAGCGAGGCAGGGTTCACCACCAAGGTGCCGTCGGCATAGGTGATGGAGTAGTTCGACAGGCCCGTGCCTGTCGCACCGCTGGCAACGATGCTGTAGCTGCCAGCATTGGCCAAAGTGCCAGACCCGCTGCTGGCCAGCGATACCACACTGACGCTGTCACCATTCACCAGACCGGAACTGGTAAAGCCTGTCAGGCTGATGCTGTTGCCATAGGTCTTCGTCGCACCCGATGCCGTGACCGTCAGCGACGCCGGGTTCACCACCAAGGTGCCATCAGCGTAGGTGATCGAGTAGTTCGACAGGCCCGTGCCCGTCGCACCGCTGGCGACGATGCTGTAGCTGCCAGCATTGGCCAAAGTGCCAGACCCGCTGCTGGCCAGCGAAACCACACTCACGCTGTCACCATTCACCAGACCATTGCTGGTGAAGCCCGTCAGACTGATGCTGTTGCCATAGGTCTTCGTCGCTCCCGATGCCGTCACCGTCAGCGACGCCGGGTTCACCACCAGCGTGCCATCGGCATAAGTAATGGAGTAGTTCGACAGGCCCGTGCCCGTCGCACCGCTGGCGACGATGCTGTAGCTGCCCACCGTCGCCGTGGTACCCGAACCCGTGCTGGCCAGCGAAACCACACTCACGCTGTCACCATTCACCAGACCATTGCTGGTAAAGCCCGTCAGGCTGGCGCTGTTGCCATAGGTCTTCGTCGCACCCGACGCCGTCACTGTCAGCGAAGCAGGGTTCACCACCAAGGTGCCGTCAGTGTAGGTGATCGAATAGTTCGACAGGCCCGTGCCCGTCGCGCCAGAACCTGTGATCGTGTAGCTGCCCACCGTCGCCGTGGTACCCGAACCCGTGCTGGCCAGCGACACAGCGCTGATGCTGTCACCATTCACCAGACCATTACTGGTGAAGCCCGTCAGGCTGACGCTGTTGCCATAGGTCTTCGTCGCACCCGATGCCGTCACTGTCAGGGAGGCCGGGTTCACCACCAAGGTGCCGTCAGTGTAGGTGATCGAATAGTTCGACAGGCCCGTGCCCGTCGCACCGGAACCCGCGATCGTGTAGCTGCCCACCGTCGCCGTGGTGCCAGACCCCGTGCTGGCCAGCAATACCGCACTGATGCTGTCACCATTCACCAGACCATTGCTGGTAAAGCCCGTCAGGCTGACGCTGTTGCCATAGGTCTTCGTCGCTCCCGATGCCGTCACCGTCAGAGACGCCGGGTTCACCACCAAGGTGCCGTCAGCGTAGGTGATCGAGTAGTTCGACAAACCCGACCCCGTCGCACCGGAACCCGTGATGGTGTAGCTGCCCACCGTCGCCGTGGTACCCGAACCCGTGCTGGCCAGCGACACCGCACTGACGCTGTCACCATTCACCAGACCATTGCTGGTGAAGCCCGTCAGACTGACGCTGTTGCCATAGGTCTTCGTCGCACCCGACGCCGTCACCGTCAGCGAGGCCGGGTTCACCACCAAGGTGCCGTCAGCATAGGTGATCGAGTAGTTCGACAGGCCCGTGCCCGTCGCACCGGAACCCGTGATCGTGTAGCTGCCCACCGTCGCCGTGGTGCCAGACCCCGTGCTGGCCAGCGACACCGCACTGATGCTGTCACCATTAACCAGACCATTGCTGGTGAAACCCGTCAGGCTGACGCTGTTGCCATAGGTCTTCGTCGCACCCGACGCCGTCACCGTCAGGGAGGCCGGGTTCACCACCAAAGTGCCGTCAGCATAGGTGATCGAGTAGTTCGACAGACCGGAGCCCGTCGCACTGCTGGCGACGATGCTGTAGCTGCCGGCATTGGCCGAGGTAGCAGATCCGCTGCTGGCCAGCGACACCACACTGACGCTGTCACCATTAACCAGACCATTGCTGGTGAAACCCGTCAGGCTGACGCTGTTGCCATAGGTCTTCGTCGCTCCCGATGCCGTCACCGTCAGAGACGCCGGGTTCACCACCAAGGTGCCGTCAGCGTAGGTGATCGAGTAGTTCGACAGGCCCGTGCCTGTCGCACCGGAACCCGTGATCGTGTAGCTGCCCACCGTCGCCGTGGTGCCAGACCCCGTGCTGGCCAACGACACCACACTGACGCTGTCACCATTCACCAGACCGGAACTGGTGAAGCCCGTCAGGCTGACGCTGTTGCCATAGGTCTTCGTCGCACCCGACGCCGTCACCGTCAGGGAGGCCGGGTTCACCACCAAAGTGCCGTCGGCATAGGTGATCGAGTAGTTCGACAGGCCGGTGCCTGTCGCACCGGAACCTGTGATCGTGTAGCTGCCCACCGTCGCCGTGGTACCAGACCCGCTGCTCGCCAGCGATACCGCACTGATACTGTCACCATTCACCAGACCATTGCTGGTGAAACCCGTCAGGCTGACGCTGTTGCCATAGGTCTTCGTCGCACCACTTGCCGTCACCGTCAGCGACGCCGGGTTCACCACCAAGGTGCCGTCAGCATAGGTGATCGAGTAGTTCGACAGGCCCGTGCCTGTCGCGCCGGAACCCGTGATCGTGTAGCTGCCCACCGTCGCCGTGGTACCAGACCCCGTGCTGGCCAGCGACACCACACTGATGCTGTCACCATTAACCAGACCATTGCTGGTGAAACCCGTCAGGCTGACGCTGTTGCCATAGGTCTTCGTCGCACCCGACGCCGTCACCGTCAGGGAGGCCGGGTTCACCACCAAAGTGCCGTCAGCATAGGTGATCGAGTAGTTCGACAGACCGGAGCCCGTCGCTCCGCTGGCAACAATGCTGTAGCTGCCGGCATTGGCCGAGGTGCCGGACCCGCTGCTGGCCAGCGAAACCACACTGACGCTGTCACCATTCACCAGACCATTGCTGGTGAAGCCCGTCAGGCTGACGCTGTTGCCATAGGTCTTCGTCGCTCCCGACGCCGTCACCGTCAGGGAGGCCGGGTTCACCACCAAAGTGCCGTCAGCATAGGTGATCGAGTAGTTCGACAAACCCGAACCCGTCGCGCCGGAACCCGTGATGGTGTAGCTGCCCACCGTCGCCGTGGTGCCAGACCCCGTGCTGGCCAGCGACACCGCACTGATGCTGTCACCATTCACCAGACCATTGCTGGTGAAGCCCGTCAGGCTGACGCTGTTGCCATAGGTCTTCGTCGCACCCGACGCCGTCACTGTGAGGGAGGCCGGGTTCACCACCAAAGTGCCGTCAGCATAGGTGATCGAGTAGTTCGACAGGCCGGTGCCTGTCGCACCGGAACCCGTGATCGTGTAGCTACCCACCGTCGCCGTGGTACCAGACCCCGTGCTGGCCAGCGATACCGCACTGATGCTGTCACTATTCACCAGACCGGAACTGGTAAAGCTCGTCAGACTGACGCTGTTGCCATAGGTCTTCGTCGCTCCCGATGCCGTCACCGTCAGCGACGCCGGGTTCACCACCAAGGTGCCGTCAGCGTAGGTGATCGAATAGTTCGACAGGCCCGTGCCTGTCGCGCCGGAACCCGTGATGGTGTAGCTGCCCACCGTCGCCGTGGTACCAGACCCCGTGCTGCCCAGCGACACCGCACTGACGCTGTCACCATTAACCAGACCATTGCTGGTGAAACCCGTCAGGCTGACGCTGTTGCCATAGGTCTTCGTCGCTCCCGATGCCGTCACCGTCAGCGACGCCGGGTTCACCACCAAGGTGCCGGCGGCATAGGTGATCGAATAGTTCGACAGGCCCGTGCCCGTCGCTCCGCTGGCAACAATGCTGTAGCTGCCGGCATTGGCCGAGGTGCCGGACCCGCTGCTGGCCAGCGAAACCACACTGACGCTGTCACCATTCACCAGACCATTGCTGGTAAAGCCCGTCAGGCTGACGCTGTTGCCATAGGTCTTCGTCGCTCCCGATGCCGTCACTGTCAACGAGGCCGGGTTCACCACCAAGGTGCCGTCAGCGTAGGTGATCGAATAGTTCGACAGACCGGTGCCTGTCGCGCCGGAACCCGTGATCGTGTAGCTGCCCACCGTCGCCGTGGTACCCGAACCCGTGCTGGCCAGCGACACCGCACTGATGCTGTCACCATTCACCAGACCATTGCTGGTGAAGCCCGTCAGGCTGACGCTGTTGCCATAGGTCTTCGTCGCACCCGACGCCGTCACAGTCAGCGAGGCCGGGTTCACCACCAAGGTGCCGTCAGCGTAGGTGATCGAATAGTTCGACAGGCCGGTGCCCGTCGCACCGGAACCCGTGATCGTGTAGCTACCCACCGTCGCCGTGGTACCAGACCCCGTGCTGGCCAGCGACACCGCACTGATGCTGTCACTATTCACCAGACCGGAACTGGTAAAGCCCGTCAGGCTGACACTGTTGCCATAGGTCTTCGTCGCACCCGACGCCGTCACCGTCAGGGCGGCCGGGTTCACCACCAAAGTGCCGCCGACATAGGTGATCGAATAGTTCGACAGGCCGGTGCCTGTCGCCCAGTTGCTGGTGATGCTGTAATTGCCGACGCCCGCCGTCGTCCCTTCCCCATCGCTGATCAGGGAAATGGCCGTGATGCTGTCGCTATTGACCAGACCGGAACTGGTAAAGCCCGTCAGGCTGATGCTGTTACCATAAGTCTTGGTCGCACCACTTGCCGTTACCGTCAGCGAAGCCTGTTCCACCACCAAAGAGCCGTTGGCATAGCTGATCGAATAGTTCGACAGACCCGTGCCTGTCGCCCCGGAAGCCGTGATCGTATAAATGCCGGCATCGGCGGTGGCGGCGGTGCCGCCACCGACCTGCAGCGTCACCCCGGACAGCGTATCGCCATTGACCAGCCCGCTGCTGGTATAGCCGGTGACGCTGACCGCGTTACCATAGGTCTTGGTGACATTGCTGGCGGTGATGGTCAGCGCAGCCGGATTGACCACCAGTGACCCGCCGACATAGGTGATGGAATAGTTGGACAGCCCCGTACCCGTGGCCCCGGATGCGCTGATCGTATAGGTGCCGAGGGCGTCACCCGCACTGGTGCCGCCACTGGGCAGCAGCGTGACAGAGGCGATGCTGTCACCCGTCACCAGCCCGGATGTGGTGTAGCCGGTAACGCTGACCGAGCTGCCATAGCTCTTGGTCACCCCGCTGGCCGTGACGGTCAGTGCAGCGGGCGTGATGGTCAGCGTGCCATTATAGGTGAACTGATAAACTCCACCGGAATAACTGGCCCCACTGCCGCCCAAGGTGGCAGTACCGACCGACGCACTGGCGACAGCCGGTGCCCAAGTCAGCCCCGCGGTGGAAATGCCACTGGTGATGCTGTTGCCGTTCTGGTCAATCGCGCTGACGATACTGACAGAACTCGACGCTTGGCCATAGGTACCGGTGCCGGACCCGGTGAGGGCGATATAGGGCAAAGCCTTCAGCACCGGATAGGGATAGCCCTGCACCCAGCCATTGCTACTGAAAACAGACTGCGCCAGCGGGCCGTTGCTGAACCATTCAGATGTGGAAAGGCCGGCAATCGTACCAGACGTCGAAATGCCAGTGGTGCCCACCGTCAGACCGGATTTGGTCACATCCCAGAAACTGTCGATGATCATGGAGGAGCCGGACCCTGTTCCGACCAGCCCGCTCACAGCGCTCGAACTCGCCCCCACACTGATGCTGTTGGCGGCATAGGACGCGGAAATGGTGCCGGCGGTCTGATAGCCGACAAGCCCGCCAATGAAGGTGGCGCCGGTCCCGACCGTCAAGTTAACAGTGCTGTAGGCATTGGTGATGAGCCCACCGCTAATAAACGACCCAACCAACCCGCCGATCCGAAACGACCCGTCGCCGGCGGTGATGGAGCCTGTGGCATAGGCGCCGTAGATAGACCCTACGGAATTTGAACCGACCAGCCCGCCAATAGCAAAGCCTTTGCCATTGATCTGTACCGTTACATTGGCGGCGCTGTTAATGATCTGCCCGGCATTCAGGCCGATCAGACCAGCGGCCGAGTTGACGGTCTCGGCCAGATCAAGGCTACCGGAAGCGTAGACGCTGCTGACGGTACCGTCATTGCGCCCTGCAAACAGGGCGACCTGCGACACACCGGACGCGGTGGTCACGCGGGCACCGGTGAGGGTCAGGTTGTTTACCTGTCCGACGGTGTCGATACGGGAGAACAGCCCCAGATTGGCGGATGTGGCATCGCTGATGGTCATGCCGGAAATGACATAACCGCCGCCGTTAAGCGTTCCGCTGAAAGTGAGGGGAGTGGCGTTACTGCCGGCGGTGTTGAACCCGATCGGCACCCAGCCTTTGGAGGACCAGAGGCCGCCCGTCTGGGCCAGCTCGCTCATCGAGATGTTGGCGATAAGCTGATAGCTGGCCGTCAGATCCAGGCTGATCAGTTGCAACTGATGCGCGTTGCTGATGGTCTTGGAATATTCGGCGCGCAGGAATGGCCGCGTATAGCCGTCCACCATGTACCAGATATTGGTCAGGTCGAACCCGCTATAGGTGGCGGTGGCATAGGCGGCGGTGCCGCTGACATCGCTGCCCGCGAAGCTGCCCGTGCCGCCGCCGGTACCCACGGTCTGGCCGCTGGTGCTGCTGTCCCAGAAGACAGTGGCGATGGTGCCGTCATTGCCGCCGACAAAGGCACCCACCGTTCCGGCCCCGGAACCCGCTGTCACCCGGCCGGTGGCAAAGACGGCGCTGATGATGCCGCTATTATACCCGGCCAGCCCGCCCACCGAATTGGTGCTGGCCCCTGCCGTAACGCCGGCCGTGGCATAGGCAGCACTGATCGTGCCACTGTTGGCACCAACCAGCCCGCCCACATTGGCGGCACCACTGGCCGCACTCAGCCTGCCCAAATTGGCATAGGCGTTAACGATGGTGCCGGCATTGCTGGCGGCCAGCAGGGCAACATTGCCGCCCCCGCCCACCACGGTGCCGCTGTTCAGGCCGATGCTGCGCAGCACGCCGCCGCTGCCCACTGAGGCGAACAGGGCGACATTGCTGATGCCAGTATTGTTGATATAGAGGTTGTTGATGATATGACCCTGGCCGTCCAGGGTGCCGGTAAAGCTATTCGGGCTGGCATTGCTGCCGCTGCTGTTGAACCCGATGGGCACAAAGCCCGTGGCGCTGTTCCACACGTCCCGGGCGATGGTCACTTCGCTCAAATCAATGTCACCACCCAGCGTATAGCTGGCGGACAGGTTCAGGCTCACCAGTTGCAGCTGATGGGCATTGTTGATGGTGGTGTTGTATTCGCTGTGCAGAATGGGGCGCGTAAAGCCTTCGGCCAGGTACCAGTCATTACTGAAATCAAACCCGGCATAGGTCGCGGAAGCATAGGCTGCCGTCCCGCTGAAGCCAGTAATCGTTCCGCTGCCATTGTTGGTGCCGACGCCCACGGTCAGCCCGGTGGTGGCTGTGTCCCAGTAGCCGTTGCTGACGACAAGGCCATTGGTCCCCACCAGCCCACCGACATTGCTGGACCCGGTTCCGGCCACCACACTGCCCGTGGCATAAACATTGCCCAGGGTGCCGACATTCCGGCCGGCGAACCCGGCCACATTGGTGCCGGTTCCGGCGACGGAAATGCCCCCCAGCGCATAGGCATTGAGGATGGTGCCAGTCAGATGGACCCCGACAAGCCCGCCGATAAGCTGCGCCCCATTGCCGGCGAGGATGGAGGTGTTGGCATAGGAGCCGGTGATACCACCGGTGCTGCGCCCCACCAGCCCGCCCACCATCTGGCTGGCACTGCCGACACTGACCGTGCCCATGGCGTAGGAGCCGCTGACACTGCCCGATGACAGGAAGCCGCCCAGCCCGCCCACCTGGCTGGCACTGATGCCTGTCTGGATGGTGCCATTGGCGTCGCTGCCCAGGACAGTGCCGCTATTGGTACCGAACAGGCCACCGACCGCCACAGCATTGTTGCCCAGCACGATGCTGGCCGCAGCATGGCTGCCGGCCACCAGGCTCTGGTTCGCACCAACCAGACCGCCCACGGAACCGATGCCGGAGCCCGACGCGGTGATGGTGCCGCTGACACTGACCCCGCTGATGGTGCCCAGATTCTGGCCCGCCAGCAGGCCCAGGTTATTGCCACCGCCGGTCACGTTCGCGCCCGTCAGGGTCAGGTTGGAAACCGAACCCGTGCTGGCAATGGTGCTGAACAGCCCCAGGCTGCCCGAGGCGGTCTGATTGATGGTCAGGCCGCTGACAGTATATCCCCGGCCATCCAGCGAACCGGAGAAAGCCAGGGGAACGAAACCGGTGGCCGTGTTCCACAGGCCCGAAGCACTGGCCAGTTCCGCCATGGTAATGTTCTTACCAAGGACGTAGGTACCCGAGGGGTTGACGGCGATGGCCTGCAACTGGTGGGCATTGACAATGGTGGTCCAATTCTGCGCCCGCAGCAAGGGCCGGGTTGCACCCTCGATCTGGTACCAAGCGGTGGTGAAATTGAAATTGCTGTAGGTGGCGGAGGAAAAGGCCGCCGCACCGCTGAACCCGGTCGCGGAGAAGCTGCCGCCAGTACTGGTGCCAAAGGCGCTCAACTGGCCAGAGCTGCTGGTATCCCAATAGGCATTAAGCACCGTACTGCTGGCCATGAGGCCGACCAGGCCGCCCACGGAAATGCCAGTGGCCGCCGTGACCGGGCTGCTGGACCAGACATTCGCAACCGTGGCTATAACCGTGCCGCTGGTGGCGACTTGACCGATCAGACCGCCGACAGCAGTGGACCCGACCCCGGCCGTCACACTGCCGGTTGAATAGGAATCAGTGAGGATGCTGCCAAAGACACGGCCGACCAGCCCACCAACATTGCTGGCGACGCTGCCCCCAATAACCTGCCCGGTGGCAAAGCTGCCCAGCACCGACGATGAGGTCAGATTGAAGGCTTCTGCCGACCCGACCAGCCCGCCGACATAGGTGGCGGAACGGCCAACCGAAACGGTGCCAGAGGCAAAGCTGCCACTGACAACGCCATTCTGCATATGTCCGGCCAACCCGCCGATATATTGCGCGGTGGCAACGGCCGCCGTCGCGTTGCCAACCGCGATATCGCCGGTCGCATAGCTGTTGAAAGCCCGGGCACTGACAACGGAAACGGTTGTCTGGGAATTGACGCCGACCAGACCACCAACATATTGATTGCCCGTGCCGCCAAGGGTGATATTCCCCGTCGCATAAGAGTTGGTGATAAGACCTGAACTGCTGCCGACCAAGCCGCCAATGCGGGTTGACGCATTCTGGAGCCCGATATTGACCGCTGCATAGGCGTTGGCGATCGTGCCGTTAAGATTGATCCCGACCAGCCCGCCAATATACTGCGTCAAACTGGCGGTGCTGGTGGTGGCCGTAATCGTACCGGTGGCGTAGGAATTGAGTACGGTCAGCCCCGTCGCGTCGCCCGCCACCCCGCCGATGCGCACATTCGACACACCAAGGACGAAGTTGATATTGGCGTAACTGTCGCTGATGTAGGAATTGACCGAGACCTGCCCAGCCAGGCCACCCATGGCTGATATGCCGGAGCCGTTCGCCGTTGTGATACTGCCGCGGCTGTTGAGGATGGTGCCGGCATTCAGCACGCCCACCAGCCCCCCCAGGCCCGTCAGGCGGGAGCCGGCGATGGTGCCATTGACAGAGCTGTTGAAAACAGTGCCGGACAGCCGTCCGGACAGGAAACCCCAGGCCGTCGTGGCCGACGTCGGCACACCACCACTGATGGTGGCGTTGGTCAGCACCAGATTGGCCAGCACCCCGGTACCGCCGACGGAACTGAACAGCCCGATATTGGACCAGCCGGCCTGGCTCAAGGTCAGCCCGCTGATCGTATGGCCCAGCCCGTCCAGCGTACCGCCAAAGGCAAATGTCGGCGCGGCGTTGGCGCCGGTGCTGGTGAACCCGATGGGCGTCCAGGCGCCGCTCAGCGTCAGGTTGCTGGCCAGGGCATAGGACCCCGTGGAAGTGATGCTGCCCAACTGCGCCGCCGTGCTGATCAGCGTGTAGGCGGTGGCGTTGATGTTCAGGCCCGTGCTCAGATCCACGGGCGCATTGGCCGCAAAACGCCCACCCGTGCCGCCATTATTGGTGACCACCGACAGGTTGGTGCCCGACAGGGCGGCATTGACGGTGACGCCGCGATAGGCATCCAGCGTCAGCGCATTGGCCGATGCCCAGGTAATGCCGGAATTGACGAAGATATCGCCATTGCCGCTGGCATTGGTGGTGCCGCCGGCAGACACACCGGTATTGTTGACCGCAGTATTCGTGGTCTGCAGCGTCACATTGCCCGAAGCCAGGGCCGACTGGATGGCCGTGGCATAGGCGGCATTCACCGTCAGATCATAGGGGTCCAGCAGCCAGTTGCCGGCCTTGCCCTTAACGGCACCGACATCCACCTTGATCCCGTCGAAGGCCAGTTCATGGCCTGACGTTTCAACAAAACCGCCATCGCCCCACAGGCTGCCACCGCGGGACAGGATCACGCCATGGGCTTCCGTATCCCGGCTGTTGACGATGACCGTACCGCCCTTGCCACTGTCGGTGGCCGAGGCATCAATATGGCTGGCGGCATCCATGGTGACGGATGTCGTCTCCGCATCGCCCACCAGCACAGTGCCGCCACCCATCGCCCCCTTGGCGCTGAACAAGGCACTTTGCAGGGTGATCGGGCCGCTGCCATCCAGCACGATCTTGCCGCCCTGGTCGGTCAGGCTGTCCGCCTCAATCACACCGGTCGCCTTGATGACGCCGGCATTGACCTTGTTCATCGCCTGGGCGGACAGGTAAACGGCCCCGCCGCTGGCCTGGATGATGCCGCCGGCCTCAATCTCCGCCCTGATCAGGGAGGCATCCACCTTCAGTGGAGCACCGCCATCGGGCCGCAGGGTGACGGTTTCCCCCGCCGCCAGCACCACCGACCCCAGTTCCGCCCGGATATAACCCCGGTTGGTGATCTGAGAGGCCAGCAGGGCCACCGAGCCGCCGCGCGCAGTGATGCTGCCCTGGTTGATGATGGCACCGTCAGACGTGCCGCGCTTGAAGGCAAGGTTGCCCTTTTCGAAATCTTCGTTCGCGATATCCAGGGTGGAGGCGACAATGCCGCCCACATCCACCTTGCTGCCGCCACCAAACACCACCCCGCTGGGATTGACCAGAATGACCGTTCCGGGCGCGCGCAACGCGCCCTCAATCAGCGATTTCTCCCCGCCGCGCACCCGGTTCAGCGTCATGGCGCTGGTACTGGGCTGCTGGAACGTGACGCTGGCACCCGCCCCGATATTGAATTGCTGCCAGGAGATGATGGCCTTGTCCGTCGTCTGGTTGACGGTCATGGCATTGCCGGTGCTGGCGATGCTGGCCGCACCCGACTGCACCTGGCCACCCGTTGGCAGGGCCCCCGTCGCCGGGCTGGATTGGGCCCAGGCGGCACCGCTCAACGCCTGCACAACGGACAGAACGGCGGTACAGCCCAGCAGGCGGGCCCGGAAGGCAGATGCTTTGGAGCGGGGGGTCGGGTTGGCCATCATCGCACCTGCCTTAAACCGTCAGAACCAGTTGCATCCAGGCGCGCATTTCCGCCCGGCGCTCATTCGCTACTTTCAAATCCAGCCCACGACCCGCATCCGGGCCGACACGCTTAGCTAAAGTTGTCTTCAGCTGCATATTATCAAGCGGCAACCATTGAACAGAAGCACCGACATCATGCTGGAAATAGGTATTGTGGGGGGAGCCAACGCCCTCCCAGCCTGTCCAGCGTTCCTTATGCTGCTGGATCAGCCCGCCATCCCAGAAGGTGGCGACCCGCAGATTATCCAGCAGCATATGCCCCAGCTCCACCCCCAGCATGGCGCCCTGGTCACCGCTGCCGGCATTGACCGGATAGCCGCGCGTGCCGCTCATCCCCCCGAGGGAGAATTGTTCGGCACTGTTCAGGTTCTTGCTGGCCAGCTGGCCGGAGAGGGAAATCTGTAAATCCCCCCCTTGCCACAGGGCCTGACGCCGGGAAGCCGACAAAGTCAGCTTGGCATAATTGCCCTGGGTATCGGCGGTGGCGCGATCCAGCGCCTTGTTCGTTGCATTACGGGAAAGATCGACATTGCCGACCTTCAAGGCGGCATCCAGCACAAAGGCCCCGCCGCCCTGCCACTGGTCACGCATGACCCGACGGGCGCTGAAGGTCAGGCCGGCCAGCCGGTTGCTGGCCGTGGTCAGGCCGCCCACCTTGTCCTGCGTCCATTTATGTTCGACGCCAAGTGACAGGTTCACCGGCTCCCCGCTGGTCTGCAGCGCCAGCCAGCGCACCGTCAACCCCGCCGTCTGGGCATTACCCGCCGGCTGGGTGACGTTGACGCTGCGGGGAATATCATAGGCCAGGGCCGCCCCGGACCCTTCCAGCCAGAACCGACCGTCCAGCACCGGCGCGCCGGCCACCAATTGGCCATAGCGCGAAGATTTGGTGGCCTGGCCGATCAGCGACGCCTGTTCGCCGTAACCACTGGCATCGGTCAGGGTGGCGATGGCCAGCCCACGCAGCCGGCCGATTTCAGCCGCCGAATTATTGTCCACCACCAGCGTGCTGCTGAACATCGCCGGTTCCTGGATTTTCAGGATGACATCGGTGGTGCCCTCCTGCTCCCCGGCATCCAGAATACCGATGGCCTGCAGGCCGGGAATGATCCCCAGATTGGAAACGCCGGTGGCGATGGCGCCGGGACGCACGGCGTCACCCTGGGGGTTTTGCGCATGGATGAAGGCTTCCGCCTGTGCCGGGTTCAACCGTGCCTTACTGGTCGGGTCGATCTTCACCCGCCCCATCCGCGCTTCCAGCACCTGAATGGTGACAATGCCCCCCTCCAGAGTCTGGCGCGGCAGCACGGCGCGCGCCAGCAGGTCGCGCTTGGCGTAATAGCGACTGATGCGGGCCGCCGCCTCCTTCAGATCGCCCAGGGTGCAGTCCCGGCCCACATAGCTGGCCAGTTCCGCCTGAAGTTCCTTTTCCGCAATCAGGCTGGCTTCGATTTTGAAGCCGGTGACGCGTACCGTCTGACCTTCTTTCAGGAAATCATCGTCCGGCAGTGCCGGGGCCAAATTGGGCACAGACGGGGTCGGCGGCGGCGGTTTGGGAATATTCCGCTCCACATCACGCAGAATCTGGCCGGCATCCTGCCCCATGGCATTCACGCCCACCCCGGACATCAACAGGGCGGCAACAGCTACGGCGACTTTCTTCTTGCGCAAGGCGACACCTGACCGATCTGAAAAGCATAAGAACACCCCATTCAGGAATGTTCTATCGCCCAAAAGCAGCACCGACAACAAAAGACGACAACCTTAAGATATCAACGATCCCTTGATGTCACAAGCCGCCAAATAAAATCGAAAACAAACACACCAAACACGCAATAGGATAGTTTATAAGAAAGCAATTGAAATAAATTTTAGTTGCCAGTCGCGATTTAAATTAAAATTTAATTAATTTTAAAAGAAATTTCGCTCAATATTAAATATGCTAAAGCATAATATATCTTTTTAGTAGAGTAATGATCAGAATTTGGGCAGCGGCGACCTTTTCCCATTTGGAACCGAAATCACATTGCAAGGCTGAATTCTGCGCTTTTGCTGAAAACAAGAATAGGTTACGATTGCTGCCCATATCCCCTTTTATGAGCGAAGGGAATGGGTACCGCGTCGCCCTCATTCAATCCGATGGTCGGACTCGGGGGTAGATAGGACACCAGGGAACCCCGCCGGGATTTTCGGCAACTCCAACCCACTTCGCTGCCGTTCGCAGCAATTTCCGGCCTCTATCAAATCTCCATACGATCTCGACCAAAACGCAATCGTCTGCCTACAAACTGCTGGCGTCGTTTTGCCAATGCCGACCTGGGCCTGAAGGAAAGCTGATGTGGATTGACCCGTCGCGCCGCCAGGGCGGCGTTTCTGTCTTAGCAACCATGTTGCTGATGGGGTGTGAGCAATCCGAACCGGTCGTTGCCCTCCGCCTTTTCCAGCTCATGGGCCGCCACCAACACGTCTGAAAAGGGCGGTAGATCGACCGGCTCTATCCGGATACCAATCCACCCAACTTTGATCAGTCAAGCATTGATCCAATGACAGACGATTTTTCTTCCAAACCATATCGGGGAGAAATAGGATGAATTTGAAATAAGGCATGGCCATTTCCCCTGGGATCAAGGGGGCGCAAAGCCCCGGCCAGCCAAAACAAACGCTGGACGGGAGTACGGGTCATGGAATTGCTTGCGGGAGCACCTCCCGACGGAGGATCAGTGCGCCGGCTGTTAGCGCAGCCGGCGCATGAATTATTTCGCTTCACTGAAACCGATCAGGTACGCAAGGCGGTCGGGCAAGTCTTCAAGCCGCATGATCTGCGCCCTGCCCAGGGCGGTGCCACCGTCGAAGCCGGCATGTACCATCTCTCCCGTGGCCAGCTTTCCTTAAGCCTGCTGGAATATGGCGGGGATGTGGAGATCGACCCCGGCCGGCTGGAACATTTCTATCTGATCCAGATCCCGTTGCAGGGTGAAGCCACCATCCAATGCGGGGGGCACCGGTTTGTGTCCCATGCCGGGCTGGCCTCCTTCGTCTCCCCCAACATGCCCTTGCGGATGCGCTGGGGCGCCGGCAGCCCGCAGGTGATCCTGCGGATCGAAGCGCAGGATATGCTGAACCATTGCCGGCAGTTGCTGGGCTGTGAGCCGGCTGCCATGCCGGAATTTGCCCCGGCGCTTGATTTCACCACTGGCGGCGGTGCTGGTGTGCGACAGGTGATCGGGCTGTTGGTCCAGGCCCTGGCCGATGACCAGCACCCGCTGCATCACCCGATGGCGCTGCGTTCCTTCAAATCAACCCTGTTCAACAGCCTGCTGTTCGGGGTGCCCAGCACGTTCAGCAGCAGCCTGGCGGGCGGATCGGCGGCCCCTGTCTCCCCCTATTATGTGCGCCGGGCGGAGGAATTCATCCGTGCCAATCTGGCCCAGCCGCTCAGCCTGGAAACCATCGCCGAACAGGCGGGGATATCAGTGCGCACGCTACATGCCGGTTTTCAGACCTATCGCAACACCACGCCGCTGAATTATCTGCGCGACCTGCGGCTGGCCCGCGCGCGGGAGGATCTGTTGCAGGGCAAGGATGCGGTGACAGAGGTGGCCCTGCGCTGGGGTTTCAGCCATCTGGGCCGCTTCGCCCAGGATTACAAGCGCCGCTTCGGGGAATCCCCCTCCACCACGCGGGAACGGATATCCCCCATCTCCTCCCCCTCGCGGCGGCGCAGCGCGGTTTCAGAGGGCAACTCGCCAAACGCCTCCTTATAGGCATTGGCGAAACGGCCGAAATGGTTGAAGCCCCAGGAAAGCGCGATGGAGGCCACGGTGCGGCCAGTGCGCGGGCTGTCCAAAATCATCTGCCGCGCCGCCTCCAACCGGCGGCGCTTCAGATAGGCCAGCGGTGTACAGCCGCGCCAGGTATGAAACGCGTCATACAGCTTCTGGCGGGAGACACCGGCCACCACCTCGATATCGGCCAGATCGATATCATCCTGTAAATGCTGGTTGAGATAGCGTTCCACCCGCCAGACGAAATCCGGACAGTCAGAGGCCACAGCCGGGTCCAGAACGGGGGACAGGTTGTTGGGCTGGGCCAGCAACAGCCCCTTGATCAACATCATTTCCAGATCGGCCGCCATGGCCGGCATCTGGCACAGGGCCGCCAGATGGCCCCAGCCTTCCAGCGTCTGGCGCACCATCTGCCACCAGGCCGTCACGGCCGGGCGGCCCAAATCCATCATGGGATCAAAACGGATCGGCTGGGCGACCGGGCGGCTCAACAGGTTTTCCGCCACACGATGCAGCGCCTTGCGCGGGATGATCACCTGTAATTTCCGGCAGCCCTCAGCCATATCCAAATTCTGGTCGCTGTCGGGGCCGACAATCAGCCCCCGGCGCACATCCGACAGATGGTTCTCGCCGGCGCTATGCAGCGACTGCCGCCCCACCAGCGGCAGGCTGAGGCTGAAGGATTCAAAATGTTCCCCCCGCCGCACGCCGATGGTGACATCCGTGCCATACCGGATGCGGCCGATCACCGTGCCCAGATCGGGAAAGCGCACCGCCTCGTGCCGGAATTCCAGCAACCCGCCCTGACGGGCGGACAGATCATGCGGGCCGCAAATCCGGCTCATCCATTGCCGGGCCGGTTCGATCTGGTGATGGGCGATGGCCAGTTCCGTCGTCTTCATGGGCGTCACTCCACACCAGGGAATAGTGATACCGAGTATGCCGCACCTGTCGGGCCCGGCTATCCAGATTGCGCAATTATGACAGCTTCTGCCTGCGTAATCCGGACAGGCGGAAAAAGCGGCCAGCATTTCGGGAAAAGCGGCTAGAGCGGCGGGGCCGGATACGGCGTCATGGGCCATCCCTTTTCAGGAAGGAAGGCCCGATGAACCCCCGCAGCGTGCCGCAATGGCAGGACTATATCAACGGCTGCCTCGATTTCCGTCCGCAGGACGGCATCTATCGGGTGGCGCGTGACATCTTCACCGAACCCGACCTGTTCGATCTCGAAATGGAACTGATCTTCGAGAAGAACTGGATTTACGCCTGTCACGAAAGCGAAATTGCCAACCCGCATGATTTCATCACCATGCGGGCCGGCCGCCAGCCGATGATCATCACCCGTGGTGCCGACGGGGCCCTGCACGCCCTGGTCAATGCCTGCCAGCATCGTGGCGCCACGCTGACACGGGTCTGCAAGGGCAAGCAATCCACCTTCGCCTGCCCCTTCCATGCCTGGACCTACCGGTCCGACGGGCGGCTGGTGAAGGTGAAGGCACCGGGCGAATATCCCGAGGATTTCGACAAGAATGCACGCGGCCTGAAAAAGGCCCGCATCGCCAGCTATCGCGGTTTCGTCTTCATCAGCCTGGACACGACGGCCACCGACACGCTGGAAGACTATCTGGGCGATGCCCGCATCTTCCTGGACATGATGGTGGCACAGTCCCCCACCGGTGAACTGGAAGTGCTGCCGGGCCGTTCCACCTACAGCTATGACGGCAACTGGAAATTACAGTGTGAGAACGGGCTGGACGGCTATCATGTCAGCACCGTGCATTATAATTACGTGGCCACGGTGCAGCACCGCCATCAGGTGAATGCCGCCAGCGGCGCTGTCACCGAAACGCTGGATTACAGCAAGCTGGGGGCCGGCGATGCCGCCACCGATGATGGCTGGTTCTCCTTCCATAATGGCCATTCGCTGCTGTTCAGCGACATGCCCAACCCCAGCGTCCGCCCCGGCTATGCCACGGTGATGCCGCGCCTGCTGGCCGACCATGGGCAGGCGCGGGCGGAATGGATGATGCACCGGCTGCGCAATCTGAACCTGTATCCCAGCCTGTTCTTCATGGATCAGATCAGTTCCCAGCTGCGCATCATCCGCCCGGTGGCCTGGAACAAGACGGAAATCATCAGCCAGTGTATCGGCGTCAAGGGCGAAAGCCCCAGCGACCGGGAAAACCGCATCCGTCAGTTTGAAGATTTCTTCAACGTCTCCGGCATGGGCACGCCCGACGATCTGGTCGAATTCCGCGAGGCGCAGCGCGGCTTCCAGGCCCGGCTGGAACGCTGGAACGATATTTCCCGTGGTGCCGGCCGCTGGGTCGAAGGCCCCAGCCGGCACAGCGAAACGCTGGGCATCCGCCCCACGCTGACGGGGCAGGAATTCACCCATGAAGGGCTTTACGTCAACCAGCACGCCAACTGGCAGCGCTTCATGCTGAACGGTCTGGCCCGCAAGCAGGAGCAGCAGGCATGACCCCCGAACTGCAATATCGGATCGAACAGTTCCTCTACCGTAAATCCGCCCTGTGTGATGCCCAGGATTGGGACGCCTATCTGGCGCTGTTCGACCCGGCGGCAGAATTCCATCTGCCGCAATGGGACAGCGAGCATGACTATACCCGTGACCCGCGCACGGGCATGTCGCTGATCTATTACAGCAGCCGGGCTGGGCTGGAAGACCGGGTTTTCCGCATCCGCACCGGCAAATCCGCCGCCTGCACGCCCATGCCGCGCACCCTGCACCAGATCAGCAATGTGCGCATCGCCCCGCTGGTAGATGACCGGCTGGAGGTCAAGGCGAACTGGCACACGCTGTATCACCGGCTGGGCAACAGCGAGCAGTTCTATGGCCATGCAACCTATCATCTGCGGGCTGAGGGCGATGACTGGCGTATCCTGCGCAAGCATGTGCTGCTGCTGAACGACACCATCAATTCCGTCCTTGATTTCTACCATCTGTGATGGGGGGCAGCATGACACACAGGCTCGCCATCAATTTTGCCGACGGCAAGACCGTGTTCGCCAGCGCCCGGCCCGGTGAATTGCTGCTGGATGCCGCCATGCGACACGGCATTTCCCTGCCGGTGGATTGCCGGGAGGGCGTATGCGGCACCTGCCGGGGCCGCTGTGACAGTGGCAGCTATGCCATGGATTATGTGGATGAGGAGACGTTGAGCGAAAGCGATCTGGCCGCCCGCGCCGTGCTGGCCTGCCAGACGCGGGTGACGTCCGACGCGGCCTTCAGCTTCGACATCCCTTCCCGCCTCTGCCAGGTCGCCGCCGAAGCCCCGCGCCGGGCCGTGGTGACCGGGGTGGAGCGGGTATCGGCGGAAACCGTCATCCTGTCGGTGCAGGTGGCCGGGCCGCAACTGGACTTTCTGCCCGGCCAATATGCCCGCCTCTCAGCAGCGGGCTGGACTCAGACGCGGGCCTATTCCTTCGCCAACCGGCCCAACGCGGAAAACCGGCTGCAATTCCTGATCCGGCTGCTGCCGGACGGGTTGATGGGGCGGTTCCTGGCCGATGAATGCCGGCCGGGCCTGGAACTGTCCCTGGAAGCACCCTTCGGCAGCTTCTTCCTGCGTCAGGTGGAACGTCCCCTGGTGCTGGCCGCCGGCGGTACGGGGCTGGCCGCTTTCCTGGGAATGCTGGAGGAAATGGCGGACAGCACCCAACCCCTACCGCCCATCCGGCTTTATTACGGGGTCAACCGGGTGGACGATCTCTGCGCCGGCGATCAGTTGGAATCCCTGAAGGAAAAGCTGGCTGATTTCGAGTTCGTAACAGTGATCACCCAGCCGCCGGAAGGCTATGCCGGGCGGCGCGGCTATGTCACCGATCATTTCGATCCCGGTTTCTTTGCCGACCGCCCCGCCGATATCTATGTCTGCGGGCCGCCGCCGATGGTGGACAGCGTGCGGGGCTGGCTGGACCGCCACGCCCACCCCGATCATAAGCTGTATTTCGAGAAATTCCTGGCCAGCGGGGTGGGCTGAACAAAAACTACATTTCCCTGCGCTGTGCGGATAATGGCTGCGCTGGGCGGATAGCCCGACAAGGCAGCTTCCCGCAAGCTGGACAAAATAAAATCAACAGGAGCAGGACATGGGTACGGGTCAATTCGTGGAAATTACCGCGGCGGATGGCACATTCGCCGCCTATCTGGCCACCTCAGCCGATGGGCGCGGCCCCGGCATCGTGCTGTGTCAGGAAATTTTTGGCGTCAATGCCGCCATGCGCACCCTGGCCGACCAGTTGGCCGAGGAAGGCTATACCGTGCTGGTGCCCGATCTTTACTGGCGCCAACAGCCGGGCGTGGATCTGGCCTATACGCCGGCTGATTTCGACCGGGCCTTCACGCTCTATCAGGCCTTCGATGAACAGGCGGCCCTGCGCGATATCGCCGATACCGCTGCCCATCTGCGCGGCCTGCCCGGCTGGTCCGGCGATGGGCTGGGGGTGATCGGTTACTGCCTGGGGGGCAAGCTGGCCTATCTGGCGGCCTGCGATGTGCCGGGCGTTGATATCGCCATCGGCTATTACGGCGTCGGGATTGAAAAGGCGCTGGACCGGCTGGCCGGGCTGAAGGGCCGGCTGGTGCTGCATATCGCCGGCGAGGATGCCTATTGCCCGGCCCCAGCGCGCGAGGCCATCCAGGCTGCGGCCGCCGGAAATCCCAAGGTGGAAATCTTCGTCTATCCCGGCGTCGATCATGCCTTTGCCCGCCCCGCCGGCGACCATTACAACCGGGCCGCCGCCCTGCTGGCGCATGAACGCAGCATCACCGCCCTGCGCCCGGTCATCGGCCCGCATTACAACCTGTCCGCCCTGTGGGATGAACATGTGCGGCATGAGTTCGACACCCGCAACGTGCCCGACACGATGGCAACCATGGTGGCCGAACCCTATGTCAACCATATCCCCACCATGACGGGCGGGGTGGGGTACAAGCAGTTAAGCCGCTTCTACCGCCACCATTTTATCCATAACAACCCGGCCGACATGCGGCTGGAACCGATTTCCCGCACGGTCGGTGCCTCGCAGGTGGTGGATGAATTCATCCTCTGCTTCACCCATGACCGGGAGATCGATTGGCTGCTGCCCGGCGTGGCGCCGACCGGCAAATATGTGGAAATCCCCATGCTGGGGGTGGTGAAGTTCCGCGGTTCCAAGCTCTATCACGAACATATCTACTGGGATCAGGCCAGCGTGCTGGTGCAGATCGGCCTGCTGAACCCCGCCGGCCTGCCCGTGGCCGGGGCCGAGACAGCGCACAAGCTGCGCGATGAGAGCCTTCCTTCCAACAGTCTGATGCCAAGCTGGCCCACCAGCGAAGGCAAGCCGGTTGATTGATCAGGAGGATCAGGCCATGGAACTTACTTTCAAGGGCAAGACCGCCATTGTCAGCGGCGGCGCCACCCTGATCGGGGCCGCTGTCGTCAAGGCCCTGGCCGATGCCGGTGCCCAGGTCGCCATTTTTGATATCAACCCAGCGGGGGAAAGCATCGCCCGCGATATCGGCCCCGGCGTGCTGTTCGTGCCGGTTGATCTGACCCAGGATGCCGCCATCACCCAGGCGGTGGCCGCCGTGCGGAACCGGTTTGGCGGCGTCGATCTGCTGGTCAATCTCGCCTGTTCCTACCTGGATAACGGCTTTGCCTCCCCGCGGGCGGAATGGCTGACGGCGCTGGATATCAACCTCGTCTCCCTGGTGGCGCTGACCCAGGCCGTCTATCCCGATCTGAAGGCGCGCAAAGGGGCGGTGGTGAATTTCACCTCCATCTCCTCCGGCGTGGCGCAGACGGGGCGCTGGCTCTATCCCGTCTCCAAGGCGGCGATCCTGCAATTGACCCGCAGCATGGCGATGGATTTCGCCCCCGACGGGGTGCGGGTCAATTCCGTCTCCCCCGGCTGGACATGGTCGCGGGTGATTTCGGAAGTCTCCGGCGGCGACCGGGCCAAGGCTGATCGCGTGGCCGCCGATTTCCACCTGCTGGGCCGATTGGGCGACCCGGCAGAGGTGGCCAATGTCGTGCTGTTCCTGCTGTCGCCCGCCGCCAGCTTCGTGACCGGGGCCGATTACGCCGTCGATGGTGGCTATGCCGCCATGGGACCGGAGGGCAACAAGCCCGCCATTCCGCGTCTGGCGGAATAACACGCTTTTCCTGACTGACTTGGCTTCAGGCGGCCCGCAATGCGGGCCGTCAACCCCCTCCCCTTGCCTTCTGCATCTTCCTTCATCAAGGAGTTACCCCCATGCGCCGTATCGCCATTGTCGGGGCCGGACAGGCCGGTCTGTTGATCGCCGCCGGGCTGTTGGCCCGCAATTACGACGTCACCCTGGTCACCAACCGCGCCGCCGAAGATATCCGCGCCGGGAATGTCACCTCCAGCCAGTGCATGTTCGATGCCTCGCTGGAGATCGAGCGTGAGCTGGGCCTGAATTTCTGGGAAAATACCTGCCCGCCGGTGGAAGGGATCGGCCTGAACGCCGTCAATCCGGAAGCGTTCGGCGAAACCCTGTTCGCCTGGGCAGCCCGGCTGGACAAGAAGGCACAGTCGGTCGACCAGCGGCTGAAGATGCCCGTCTGGATTGATGAGATCGTGCGCCGGGGGGCGGAACTGCGCATCCAGGATGTCGGCATCGCCGAACTGGAAGTGCTCGCCGCCGAACATGATCTGGTGCTGCTGGCCGCCGGCAAGGGCGAGGTGGTGCGCCAGTTCAAGCGTGACGCTGCGCGCAGCAGCTTCGACCAGCCGATGCGCGCCCTGGCGCTGACCTATGTGACCGGCATGACGCCGATGCCGGAGTTTTCGCGGGTCAATTTCAACCTGATCCCCGGCGTTGGTGAATATTTCGTCTTTCCGGCCCTGACCCTCTCCGGCCCCTGTGAAATCATGGTGTTCGAGGGCATTCCCGGCGGCCCGATGGATTGCTGGCAGGGCATCGCCTCGCCCGAGCAGCATCTGGAAACCAGCCTGGGCATTCTGGAGAAATATATCCCCTGGGAGGCGGAGCGCTGCCGCAACATCGCCCTGACCGACGCCAAGGGTATCCTGTCCGGCCGCTTCCCGCCCACGGTGCGCGAACCGGTGCTGACCCTGCCGTCCGGCCGGCTGGTCTTTGGCGTGGGTGACGCGGTGGTGGTGAATGACCCGATCACCGGCCAGGGGGCCAACAACGCCGCCAAGGCCGGCAAGGTCTATCTGGATGCCATTCTGGCGCGCGGGGCCAAGCCCTTCAATGCGGCCTGGATGAATGCCACGTTCGAGAATTTCTGGGCCTATGCCCAGCATGTGGTGAGCTGGACCAACAGCCTGCTGACCCCGCCGCCGCCGCATGTGCTGAAGCTGTTGGCCAGCGCCACCGGCGCGCCGGAACTGGCGTCCCTGATCACCAATGGCTTTGATGATCCGCGCCGCTTCCATCCCTGGTGGTTCGACCCTGCCGCCAGCGAAGCCCTGCTGGGCCGCACCCTGCCGCGCGCCGCCTGATCGGGGGAGAGGAGCAATGTCCGCCAACCACTTGCAACCCGTGCCCGCCGATGACCGGCGGGCCCTGCGTTCCCTGCTGGGCCAGTTCGCCACCGGGGTCACCATCGTCACCACCCGCGCCGCCGACGGGCGCAAGGTGGGGCTGACGGCTAATTCCTTCACCTCTGTCTCGCTCGACCCGCCGCTGGTGCTCTGGTGTCTGGGCAACAACGCCCCCAGTATGCGGGACTTTCTGACGGCCGAGCATTTCGCCATCCATGTGCTGGCAGAGGAACAGAATGGCCTGTCGCAGCATTTCGCCACCCCGTCCGCCGACAAGTTCGCCGGTGTGGCGCATGGGGAGACGGCGGAAGGCGTGCCGGTGCTGCACGGCACCCTGGCCACCCTGCTTTGCCGCCAGCATGACAGGGTGGAGGCCGGTGACCATGTGATCTTCATCGGCCGGATCGAACGGTTCGATCTGGCCGGCGGGGCGCCCCTGCTGTTCCATGCCGGCCAATATCGCAGCAGCGCCCCGCACCCGGCCCGCGCGGCCTGACCCATCCCCCCCATCACAATCGATACCCCCCGCACCCGCCCAGGGTGCGGGAACGGTCCCCTGCATCCCAACGGCCCCGCAGAAGGGCCACCCACCTTCACCCCCCAAAAAGAAGGAAGCCAACATCATGGAACAGAGAGAGATTTCGCGTTTTGTCCCCAGCATCCGCCGCCTGCTGTGCGGCGCCAGCCTGCTGGCATTATCGCTGGCCGGTCCTGCCATGGCCGGCGAAGGTGGTGGCAGCCATGACCCGACCGGGGCGGAGAGCTTTTTCGCCGGCTTCACCCCGCCGCAGGGCGGTGGCTATCTGGTCAGCCATCTGAACTGGTACAGCGCCAACCGCCTGAATGACGGCAATGGCGACCGCAATCGTGCGGTGAAGAAATTCGATCTGGATGCCACGGCCTATATCGCGCGCTTTGGCTATATCTTCAATGATGTCAAAGTCCTGGGGGGCAATCTGGGCACCCAGGCCATCGTGCCGCTGGTGAACCTGAGCGTGTCCGTCAACGGGATGAAGGACAGCGATTTCGGCTTCGGCGACATCATGCTGGACCCGGTCTATCTCACCTGGCATCTGGGGGCGCTGAACATGGTGCTGGCCCCGGAACTGACGGTGCCCACCGGTTCTTACAAGCGCACAGCGCTGGCCAATGTCGGCCGCAACTATACCAGCCTCAGCGGCGTCTTCTCCGTCACCTATCTGGCGGGACCGGTCGATCTGTCGATCAAGGCCCGTTACAACCACAATTACACCAACAAGGATGGCGCCTTCAGTGGCATCAACCCCACCGGGGCGGATTACCGTTCGGGTGACGAAATCGCCGCCGATTTCGCCATCGGCTATAATATCAGCCAGTCCTTTGAAATCGGCGCCCAGGGTTATTGGGTGAAGCAGATCGAGGATGACGAGATCAAGGGCAATGCTGCCGCCAACGCCATCCTGCAAACCGCCCTGGACGGCAATCGTGGACAGTTGTTCGCCTTTGGCCCCGGCGTGCGCTATGCCTGGAACGGTATCCAGTTCATCGGCGCCTGGCAGCATGAATTTGTGGCGGAGAATATGCCCCAGGGCGACCGCTTCTGGCTGAAAGCGGCCTTCTCCTTCTGACACCATGTACGTGTGGATATATTCACCAATCGAACCTTCCACATAGCTCATAAGCATGGGGGGGCCGGTCAGCGTATCGCCACCGGCCCCTTTGCCTTCACCGACAAGCGGGGACAAGGATGGGCAGCCACCGTCTCTTCACACGCAGCGGCAGGTTCCAGGCGCGTCTCGCCGAATTCCTGCTGGCCAACTTCCCGGACAGTATTTTTGTGGTGGAAGACGGGCGCATTGTTGATTGCAACCCCGCTACCCTGAAGATCTTGCGCTGCACGCGTGAGCAGATTTTGGGGATGCCGCCGCAAAACCTGTCGCCCCCGCAACAGCCTTGCGGCCGATCCTCGGCGGAAAAAGGCGGGGAGATGATCGCCCGCGCCATCGAAAAGGGCCATAACAGCTTTGAATGGCAGCATCGTCGCCTGGATGGCGCGCCCTTCATGGCCCAGGTCACCTTGATGATGGCCTCCATCGGTGGGCGTAAGGTGATGATCTGCTTCCTGCGCGACATTGCCGATCTGGTTGAAGCGCGCGAGGCGGAAGCAAGGCTGCGCCAGCAGCAGGAACAGGACCGCCGCGATCTGGCGCAATCCTTCATGGCCGAGGTCGATGCCATCGGCGCTGACGTCTCACAAGCTGCCGCGCGCGTGCATGGCGATTTCGAGCGCCTGTCCCGGTTGCTGGCCAGTGCCATGAAACAGACGGTCGATGGGCAACAGGCATCCGGTCGTGCCGCCGACAGCGTGGAAGGCACCGCCACGGCGGCCTCGCAACTTGCCGCCTCGGTGGGGGAAATTGCCCAGCAGTCCGGGCTGGCCCTGGACCGCACGCGGATATCGGTGGAACAGGCCGACGCCGCCCGCCGCATCATGGAAGATCTGGGCCAGGGCGTCGGCCGGATCAGCGGCGTGGTGAACCTGATCAATGCCATTGCCAGCCAGACCAACCTGCTGGCCCTGAATGCGACCATCGAGGCGGCAAGGGCGGGAGAGGCAGGCAAGGGCTTCGCCGTCGTCGCCAGCGAGGTGAAAACCCTGGCCACGCAGACCGCGAGGGCGACGGATGAGATCAGGGACGAAATCCAGCGCATCCGGGCCATTTCCAGCCAGGCAATCGAGGCCACCAACAAAATCCATGCGATGATCGGTGAACTGGATACGGCGCTGGGCACCATCGCCACCACCACCCGGCAGCAACAGGCCGCCACCAACGACATTGCCAGCGGCGTCCGGGAAACGGCCCGGCAGGCCAGCGCCAGCCATGCCGGCCTGTCGCAAGTAACCGACGCCATGGCACAGGCCGATAATGTCGCCAGCACCCTGACCGGTGACACACGACTGCTGGTCGGCAAGGTGGAGGATTTGCGCAGCCATTCCAATCGCTTCGTCACCCGCCTGACGGGCACGGCGGGACGAGCGGCACGATAGAAAAAAGGGGGGGGGCACCGGCCAAACCGATGCCCCCCTTTTCATTCTGCAAGAATACGCGTCAGCCCAGAAAATCCAGCAACGCTGCCGTAAAGCCCGCCGGCTGTTCAACGTTCGACAGATGGGCGGCCGGCAGCTCCACCAACCGGCCCCGGGGCAGGTGGTCCACCAGAAAGCGGGCATCTGCCGGCGGGGTGGCCGGATCGTGGCTGCCACCAATGACCAGGGTGGGCAGATCGATCAAAGGAAGCAGGCGGCGCTGGTCCATATCGCGGATGGCAGCACAGCAACCGGCATAGCCCACAGGATCATTGGCCATAAGCATGGAACGGATCGCCGCCAGCGCCGGCGATCCGGCCGCAATAAAATCCGGGGTGAACCAGCGGGCCAGCGATGCCTCTGCCAGCGGCCCCATCCCGTCACGCAGCACGCCATCAATGCGTTTCTGCCAGTTCGCCGGCGGCCCCATAAAGGCCGCCGTATTGGCCAGCACCAGCCGGCGCAACCGGTCCGGGGCGCGCCAGCCCAGCCACTGGCCAACCATGCCGCCCTTGGACAGGCCGCAGAAATCCACCTTGTCCAGGCCCAGCGCGCCCAGCAGTTCCAGCACGTCGCAACCCAGCCGGTCCATGGAATAGGCCCCTGGCGGTGCGGCAGACGCACCATGGCCACGGCTGTCATAACGCAGCACCTGGAAGCGCTGGCACAGGGCCGGCATCTGCGCATCCCACATGCCAAGGTCCGTGCCCAAGGAGTTGGCGAGCAGCAGCACCGGCGCATCCGCCGGCCCATCAAAACGATAGGCCAGCCGGCAGCCATCCCCCAGGATCAGAAATGAACGGTCCTGCATCACAGACGCTCCACCGCCAGGGACAAGCCCTGGCCCACCCCGACACACAGGGTCGCCAAGCCGTAACGGCCGCCCTCGACCTCCAGCCGGTGCACCAGCGTCTGCACCAGCCGGGCGCCGGACATGCCCAGTGGATGGCCCAGCGCGATGGCCCCGCCCATGGCATTGACCTGCGGCGCATCATCCGGCAGACCCAGCCCGCGCAGCACCGCCAGCGACTGGGACGCAAAGGCCTCGTTCAGTTCAATGGCGTCAAAGCGATCAATGGTCAGGCCCAGCCGGGCCAACAGCTTCTGTGTGGCCGGCACCGGGCCGATACCCATCACGCGCGGCGGTACACCGGCGCTGGCCATGCCCAGGATGCGGGCGCGCGGGCGCAGACCATGGGTCTTCACCCCCACCTCCCCCGCGATCAGCAGGGCGGCCGCCCCGTCATTGACGCCCGAGGCATTGCCCGCCGTCACCGTACCATCCGGCCGCACCACGGGTTTCAGCTTCGCCAGGGCAGCGGCGTCGGTTTCCGGGCGTGGATGCTCATCGCGGTCGATCACCACATCCCCCTTGCGGCCGGCAATGGTGACGGGGGTGATCTCCGCCGCGAAGAAGCCGGCAGCCTGGGCGGCGGCCGCCCGCTGCTGGCTGCGCAGCGCGAAGGCATCCTGATCCGCGCGGGAAATGGCGTGGTCCTGCGCCACATTCTCCCCCGTCTCCGGCATACTATCCACGCCATGGCTGGCCGCCATGGCGGGGTTGATGAAGCGCCAGCCGATGGTGGTGTCCTGAATGCTGGTATTGCGGCTGAAGGCGGTTTCGGCCTTGGGCAGCACGAAGGGCGCCCGGCTCATGCTTTCCACCCCGCCGGCCACGATCAGGTCGGCATCGCCCGACCGGATGGCGCGGGCGGCATCGCCCACCGCCTGCAGGCCCGAGGCGCAGAGCCGGTTGACGGTGGTGCCGCTCACCGATACCGGCCAGCCGGCCAGCAGCGCCGCCATGCGGGCGACGTTACGGTTATCCTCCCCGGCCTGATTGGCGCAGCCCAGGATGACATCATCGATGGCGGCCGGATCGATCCCGGCGCGCGCCAGCAGTGCGCGCAACGGAATGGCCGCCAGATCATCGGCCCGCACACCGGAAAGCGCGCCAGCATAACGGCCGATGGGGGTGCGCACGGCGTCGCAGATGAAGGCCTCACTCATGCTGTCAGCCTTTCGGTGAAGGGGGCGGCCGTCCTGGCCCGTACCGCGTCCAGTGTCACACCGGGGGCCAGTTCCAGCAGGGTCAGGCCGCCCTTTTCCTTGTCACAGGCAAAGACGCACAGGTCAGTGATGATCAGGTCCACCACCCCGGCGCCGGTCAGCGGCAGGGTGCAGCGTTCCAGCACCTTGGGTTCGTTGTTCTTGCTGACATGCTCCAGCACAGCCACCACGCGGCGCACGCCGGACACCAGATCCATGGCCCCGCCCATGCCTTTCAGCATCTTGCCGGGAATGGTCCAGTTGGCGATATCGCCATTGGCCGAAACTTCCATGGCGCCCAGCACGGTCAGATCGACATGGCCGCCCCGGATCATGGCGAAACTGTCGGCGCTGCTGAAAAAGCTGGATGTCGGCAATTGGGTGATGGTCTGCTTGCCGGCATTGATCAGGTCGGGATCGACCTGATCGGGATAGGGGAATGGCCCCATGCCCAACATGCCATTTTCCGATTGCAGCACGACATCGATGCCGGGCGGGATATGGTTGGCCACCAGGGTCGGGATGCCGATCCCCAGATTGACGTAAAACCCATCCTGCAATTCACGGGCGGCACGGGCCGCCATCTCGTCACGGGTCCAGGGCATCAGGCTTCCTCCGGCCGCGGGCGGGTGGTCAGCTTTTCAATCCGCTTTTCATTGATGGTGGAGAGCACGACCCGGTCGACATAGATGCCGGGCGTGTGCACATGGTCGGGGTCGATGGCGCCCGCCGGCACAATCTCCTCCACCTCCGCCACCGTCACCTTGCCCGCCGTGGCCATGACGGGATTGAAATTGCGCGCCGTCTTGCGGAAGACCAGATTGCCCTCCGGATCGGCCTTCCAGGCCTTGACGATGGCAAGATCGGCGCGCAACCAGGTTTCCCGCACATAACGCCGCCCGTCGAAAACCTCCACCGGCTTGCCCTCGGCCACCACGGTGCCGACGCCGGTGGGCGTGTAGAAGGCGGGGATCCCGGCCCCGCCGGCCCGGATACGTTCGGCCAGCGTGCCCTGCGGGTTCAGTTCCAAATGCAGTTCGCCCGACATATAGAGCTGCTCGAACAGCTTGTTCTCCCCCACATAGGAGGAGATCATCTTGGCGATCTGGCCATTATTCAGCAATTGCCAGAGGCCGAAACCATCCGCCCCGCAATTGTTGGAAATGACTGTCAGGTCGCGCACGCCGGCTTCGCGGATCACCGGGATCAGGCTTTCCGGATTGCCGGACAGGCCGAACCCGCCCGACATGATGGTCATGCCGTCAAACAGCAACCCGTCCAGCGCGGCGGCTGGCGAGGTGTGGATCTTGCGGGACATTCCGCTCTCCTTCCCCGGCAGCCAGGGGGCTGCCGGGGCTGTGGCTATGGATCAGGCGGCCTGGACACGGGCGCGGCTGGAAGCCGCGGCTTCCGCCGTGTCGCGGGCCGGCTGCAACACGAAATCGAAGGCGATTTCGGCAAAGGCACCCTGGATGCCATAGGCGTCGGCCCCGGCATCACGCCGCGTGACGGACGGGATCAGCTCGTCACGGGTGGCATAGGCGAAATCGTCGTGCAGATAGGGATCGCCATCAATATTGATCTGCGTGGTCAGATGGCGCTGCCCCTCTGCCGAGACGAAGAAATGGATATGGGCGGGGCGGCAGCCATGGCGGCCAATCCCCTGCAGGATGGCCTCCGTCGACCCGCCCGGCGGGCAGGCATAGCCCGACGGCACGATGGAGCTGAAGGCATAGCGCCCATCCGGCCCTGTCACAATGGTGCGCCGCAGGTTGAAGTCGCTCTGGCTTTTGTCAAAGAAGGAATAGTTGCCCAGCCGGTTGGCGTGCCAGACTTCCACCTTGGCCCCTTCGACGGGCTTGCCCGCCGCGTCACGGACGGTGCCATGCATCAGCAGGGTTTCGCCTTGTTCGCTGCCATCATCCAGCCGGGCAAAGCCGGTGGAAACCGGCGCGCCGGCGACATAGAGCGGGCCTTCGATGGTGCGCGGCGTGCCACCGGCAATGCCGGCCGCCGCATCCTTGGCATCGGCCCGCATATCCAGGAAACGTTCAATGCCCAGCCCGGCGGCCCAAAGGCCGAATTCCCGCGAGCCGGCAATGGCGAAATTCATCGCCGCCCAGAATTCATCGTCGCTGATGTCGAACTCATCAATGGTGGCGAACAGGTCGCCGACGATGCGACGGATGATCGCCTTCAGCCTTGCATCGCCCTGGGGCTGATCCTGGCCGCTCAACTTGTCCAGCAACGCCTGCACATCGGCCTGGTCCACGAAACGCTGGGTCATCTTTCCTCTCCCTGGCGCGCTTGGGCGCTCTGCTTGATTGTGACGGAAACGGTATCAACGCTCATCGGCATGGATGGAGGATGGGTGCCGGCACAGCGCCGTCACCGTGATTTCCATGAAGGGGAAGAGCGGCAGCGTGCTCAACAGATCGTGCAGTTCCTGGGCGTCGGCCACGTCGAAGATGCTGACATTGGCATAGTGCCCGGCGATCCGCCAAAGGTGGCGCCACTTGCCCTGCCGCTGAAGCTCCTGGGCGCGGGCGCGCTCCACCTGTTTCAATTCATCGGCGCGTTCGGGCGCCAGATCGTGCGGCAGGCGCACATCCATACGGACATGGAAAAGCATAAGGCCACCCCTGATCAGGAAAGGATGTGGTGCCGCGGCCGGTCGGCGTCGCGGCGATGGAAGGACAGCTTGTCCTCATCCAGGCGGATGCCCAGGCCGGGGCCGGTGGGCACCGTCAGGGCGAAATCGGCATAGGTCAGCGGCTCGGCCAGAATATCCTCCACCAGCAGCAGGGGGCCGAACAGTTCCGTCTGATAGGAGAGCTGCGGGAAGCAGGCGAAAAGCTGCGCGGATGCCGCCGTCGCCACCCCGCCTTCCAGCATGGTGCCGCCATAAAGCCCGATGCCCGCCGCATCGGCGATGGCCCCGACGCGTGCTGCACCGTAAAGCCCGCCTGATTGCTGGATTTTCACCGAAAAAACATCCGCCGCCGCCTCGGCCGCATGGGCAAAGGCGCTGGCGGGCCCGGTCAACCCTTCATCGGCCATCACGGCCAGGGTGAAACGCTGCGACAGGCGCGCCATGGCGCCCCGCAAATGCCCCGCCACCGGCTGTTCCACCAGATCACAGCCGGCCTGTTCCAGCAGGGCCATGCCGCGGGCTGCCGTCGGTTCGTCCCAGGCCTGGTTCACATCCACCCGCACGCTGGCCCGGTCACCCAGGGCGGCCTTGATGGCAGCAACATGGGCGACATCGGCCGCCACGGCGCGTTTGCCGATCTTCAGTTTGAAGATGTTGTGGCGGCGGGCGGCCAGCATCCGCTCCGCCTCCTCAATATCCTTGCCCGTATCGCCGCTGGCCAGGGTCCAGGCCACCGGCAGGCTGTCGCGCCGCCGCCCGCCCAGCAGGTCCGACAGCGGCAGCCCGGCCCGGCGGGCGGCGGCATCCAGCAGGGCCGTTTCCACCGCGCATTTGGCGAAATGGTTACCGACCACCAGCTTACCCACCAGATCCATCAGCAGCGCCGGCCGGGAAGCATCATGCCCCAGCAGCAGCGGCGCGATATAATGGTCAAGCGTCAGCTTGATGCCTTCCGGGCTTTCCGGACCATAGGACAGGCCACCGATAGTGGTCGCCTCCCCGATCCCTTCAACCCCATCCTGGGTACGGATGCGCACGATCACCAGGGTCTGCACCTGCATCGTCGCCATGGCCAGCACATGCGGGCGGATGGTGGGCAGGTCAACCAGACAGGTATCGATGGAGACGATCTTGGACATGGCGCTTCCAGGGTTATTCCCGTTTCTTTCTTTCAAGACGGTAACGGTTGCCAGCCGCGCCTTGAAAGACTATCTCGGTCCCTGATGATACCTACAGGGTATGAAAATGATCGATCTCCGGCACCTGCGCTATTTTCTGGCCGTTGCAGCAGAACGCAATTTCACCCGTGCCGCCGACCGGCTGCATATGGCGCAGCCACCGCTAAGCCGACAGATCCAGCAATTAGAGGCGGAACTGGGCATGGCCCTGTTCGACCGCGACAGCCGGCCCCTGGAACTGACCCCGGCCGGGCAGATTTTCCACGAACAGGCCCAACTGGTGACGCAGCGGATGGATGATCTGCGGCTGATGATGCGCCGGTTGCGGTCGAGCGAGAAGGTGCGCTTCACCGTCGGCTTTGTGCCGTCGGTGATCTATGGCCGGCTGCCCTCCGTCCTGCGCGATTTCCGCACCGCCCTGCCCAATATCGACCTGCGGCTGGTCGAGATGATGAGTGTGGAGCAGATCGGCGCGTTGAAGAATGGGGAGGTCGATATCGGCGTCGGCCGCATCCGCTTCGATGAACCAGCCCTGCGGCGTGAAGTGCTGCTGGAGGAACCGCTGGTCGCCGCCTTGCCGCAGGGCCATCCGGCACTGGCACAGGACGGCCCGCTGGATCTGGCCGATCTGGCGCGCGACCCGGTGATCATCTATCCGCGCGAACTACGCCCGTCCTACGCCGATCAGGTGCTGGCCCTGTTCCATGACCATGCGCTTTATCCCGGCTCCCACGAGGTGCGGGAGTTGCAGACGGCCATCGGTCTGGTGGCGGCACAGGCCGGCATCTGCATTGTGCCGCAATCGGTACAGCGGCTGGAACGCGGGGACGTCACCTATCGCCCCCTGCGCCAGAAGGCGACATCCCCCATCATCATCAATTACCGCAAGGATGAGGTCTCCCCCCTGGTGCAGACCTTCCGCAAAGTGATGCAGGCCAATTACCAGACCTGACGGGGCCGATTTTCAACCGGGCCTTGCCGCCCGCCTTCAAAACCGGGCGCTTCTCACATTGCTGTCTCCAACGCATCAGTAATCGGCTTCTTCGACAGACAAGGGGATTGATGTAATCTTCCCGCCTCACACCTGCAATGACAGCCAGACATTCACCCCGTCATGCATGGCGGCCACCGGCACGGGGTCGCCTTCCTCCACCGCAAAGGGGGCGGGCGGCAGGAAGAAGCCCGGCTGCCAGCCGCTGGCCGGGCTGTCGCGGAAGGGGCTGTTGTCAAAGGTGATGCCCTGGCCGAAATCCAGCCAGATCCACTGCACCAGGGCGGCACAACGCCCCGCCTTGCTGGCCGTCAGGTCAAACTGCACCCGCCCCTGCATGGGCAGGCTGTCGGCGGTGAAATCAAACCGGAACGGATCAAGGCTGTCCGACAAAGCCTCCGGCTGCACCAGCCGTGCATCATACCGCGCCGCGCGGGGGAACAGCCGGTTGAAGCCGCCGAGATCAAAGCCGTTGGTCAGGCCGGTATAAAGATGCTTTTCCAGCAACGCCCCGCCGGCCAGCGCCACCCGCACGCCCCCCTGCTGCGGCAGGATACGGGCATCGGGCTGCAACAGCCGCGCCTTGGCATCAATCACCGCCGGGATGACCCGTTCGGACAGGAAGTCGCTGGCAATGATTTCCGACAGCAGCACATCAGCCGGCCGCGGCAGATCGCCCCCCACCTGCAAGGCGGTGGACAGCTTGTTCACCACGGTGATGCGGTCGGACAGACCGTTCTGGGCGATGATGCGGCGGGCGGCATCGGCGATCCAGGGCACCGCCTCGCAGGTGATGACCTGGGCCCCGGCGCGCGCCGCCATCATCGCCAGCAGGCCGGAGCCGGTGCCGATTTCCAGCACCAGATCGCCCGGCCGCACCTGGGCCTTGATCGCCGCCTCATAGGCATCGTTGCGCGGCGCATCATTCACCATCGGCACATGCCAGAGCGACAACATGCGGGTGCGCAGCTTGGTGCGCAGCAGTTCGGCATCCAGGAAATCGGGTTTCAGTTCCAGGGCGCGTTCCACCTGGAGTACCGCTTCCTCGAACCGTTCCAGATCACGGCAGGCGGCGGCCAGGTTGAAGCGGCTGATCGGGTCTTCCGGCTCCGCCTCCACCGCGCGGGTGAAGCTGTTCGCCGCCGCTTCCATCTTGCCCAGCTTCTGCTGGCACAGGCCGATATTGAAATGCAGGCCGCGATATTTCGGATCGGCCTTGCCGGTGCGCTGAAAGGCATCCAGCGCGTCGGCCCAGCGGCCTTGCGCCTTCAGCACCACGCCCAGATTCCAGCAGACGGGGGCCAGCCCCGGCTGCTTCTTGTCGATCTTGCGATAAAGCGCCTCCGCCCCCGGCCAGTCACCCTGGTTCTGCCGCGCCACGGCATCGGCAAAAATCGCGTTCAGATCCATCATCAAACCCCGGTGACCATCCGCTGGAACTTTTCCTTTCTAGCCCCGGCGGGCGATCCGGTACAAGTGACAGCAAAAACAACGACGAATAAATGATCCACCTAGCCTGGATTATGCACTGGTGTCGTGCTGAAATTTGGGGAGTGTAGCACAAGTCATTGATTGAGTTTATGATTCAGTCGACAAACACAAATCGGCCCGATCCAAGGACGCTGCACCCGCCATGCGAGCAACTGTCTTTTCATGCGGCTTTTGCTTTCCATGGTTTTGCGTCCCTGACGATGGCATTGAGGACAGTGACGAGTTTGCGGACACAGGCGATGATGGCGAGTTTTTTGGGTTTTCCCCTGGAGACGAGGGAATCTCTGAATTCTTTGAACGCCTTATTATGTGTCATGGCGACGAGGGCGGCCATATAGAGGACGGTTCTGACCTGTGGCCTTCCGCCCCTGATGGATCGATGCCCCTTGAATTTGCCGCTGTCTCGGTTGAAGGGGGCGACGCCGACCAGGGCAGCGATCTGCTTGCGGGTGAGTTTGCCGAGTTCGGGGAGTTGGGCGATCAAGGTAAAGGCGGAGATTGGGCCGATACCTGGAACGCTGGTGATGAGAGCATAGAGAGCTTGCAGGTGGGGCGTCTGCTGGACGATTTCCTGCATGGCCTTCTCGATCCTGACGATATCGGCGAGAATGGCGTCGAACCGTTCTGCGGCGGATGCCTTGACCATCGGATCGCGGAAATGCGGGATCTGATTGTTCAGACGCACCCGTTCATCGATCAACTGGCGGCGATAGGTGAGAAGTTCTTCCAGGCGGCGCTGCTCCTCACAGGGCAGCGGCGTTGGGTCCGGACACCTGATCCGGCCGAACTCGGCCAGAACAGCGGCATCAATCGCATCCGTTTTGGCCTTGCGCCCCATGCCACGGGCCATCTGGCGAACCTGGGCCGGGTTGACGATGGAAACGGCAATGCCAGCCTGGGTCAGCAACTCATGGGCCAGCCGCTCATACCCGCCGGTCGCTTCCAGGATGACATGAGGGTTTGGCAGGCTGCTGAGACGGCGGGCCAACGTGGCAAGACCAGACGGCGTGTTGCTGACGGTCTCGGTTTTGTTACGGCCGGAAATGAAGACGTCGAGGCTGGCTTTGCCTACGTCCAGACCAATAAACGTGGTATCCATGATCCTCCGCATCCCTTTCTCGTGAGTTCGGTGTCGGGCACCTGACAACTGTTCGGGCTTACGAGATGGGGCGGCACGGGAACCAGGCTGAGGGACGGGCTTTTAGCCCAAAACGCCGACGGTCGCCGTGCCGCCGAGCACAGGGGGATGGCCATCCCCCCGTGCTCATCCTGACGGACACAAAGACCATAACCTAATTTCAAGACACGAGTCGCCGGGCGGGCACGAGCCCGCGGGCAGGCGGTCGCCGGCCTCCAATCCGCACGATCCGGGCTCACTGGCCTCGGGTGGAGATCCTGGTTCGGGCCGACAGCCACTATGCAGCACCGGAGGTGTTCAACCTCTGCCGGGCCCGGGGCGTAGATTTCATCCTCGGATTGGCCACCAACGCCGCCCTGCGCGCCCATGTCATCCCGCTGGCGGCCAGCACCAGGGCAAGGGCAACGGGATCAGACAAGGTCCGCCGCTTCACCGCATTCCATGATGGCGCCCGCAGCTGGTGTCGGGTTGAGCGCATCATCGCCCGTGTCGAGGCGGGGCGGCAGGGCGTCGACACCCGCTTCATCCCTGGAGCAAGCCCGAGGACCACCAGCCTGACCGGCGGGCGGGGCAAGTGGCTCTACGAACAGGTCTATTGCCGCTGGGGCATGGCGGAAAAACACACCAAAAGATGGAAAATTCACTTATCCGCAGACCGCAAAAGTTGCACTCAGCATCACCGCCAACTAGGGCGTAGACTCATAACGACTGACACCATAGCCTGACGGCGACGATCTTTACGGCAGCTAGGAAGTTCTCGGGTTTTTTGTCGTATCGGGTGGCGATGCCCCTGAACTGCTTGATCTTGTTGAAGAACCGTTCGACGAGGTTCCGCTGCCGGTAAACCCAGGACGAGAAGACGAAGCTGCCCTTGCGATTGGCCTTGGGCGGAATGTTGGCCCAAGCCTTCTGCTCGGCGGCTTTGGCCCGGATGGCATTGCTGTCATAGCCCTTGTCGGCCAGCAGAATGGCCCCCTCACCGAGGTCCTTCGTCAGGGCGTCGGCCTCGGTGCAGTCGGCAACCTGGCCGGCGGTCAGGCGCAGGTGGACGGGGCGGCCTTCCGCATCGACGAGCGCGTGGATTTTGCTGGTGAGGCCCCCACGGGAACGTCCCATGCCGCCATCGTCTCCAGCCCCTTTTTTCCCGTGGCCCCGTGCTGGTGCACGCGAACACAGGTGCTGTCGATCATCACGATATCGCCGTCGTAAGCGGCGGATACCGCTTCCAGAAGCCGATCCCACACCCCGGCTTTCCGCCAGCGCACGAACCGGTTGTAGCAGGTCGTCGACGGGCCATAGCGTTCCGGTATCTCCGCCCACGGCGAACCTGTGCGGAACCGCCACAGAATGCCGTTCAGAACCCGACGGTCATCAACACGCGGCACCCCGCGCGGCTTGTTCGGCAATAGCGGGGACAGGATCGACCATTCTTGGTCCGAAAGTTCATAGCGGCGGCGTGTCATAAGGGGCTCCTTGTGGAAACCCTTGAATCACGCCACCAATTCCACGCCAAGCAGTTTTATGAGTTTACCGCCTAGGTGCGCCTGATGCTGCATACCGGTGCCTATTGGCTGATGTGGTGGCTGCGATCCCTCATGCCGCGGCGATCCCCCTGGCGCACCGCCCAGTTCGACACGCTGCGCCTGCGCCTGCTTAAAATTGCCGCCCGCATCGTCGAGATGAAGACCAGGCTGCGGGTGCATCTGCCAACGGCATGCACCGTCCAGCCCCTTTTGCTCGCCACGGTCCTGACAAGAACAACCCGCCTCGTCACCTGATCCGCAGGCGGCGTGCCCAGCCCAAACCAGCATCCGCAAACTCACCACAAGCGGCGGGAAGGACGGGCGGTGACCGCACGACCATGCGCAGATCAACCCCTACGCCATGGCAGCACCATCACGACCTCGGTGCATAATCCGAGGGTAGCAACGCCCACAACCTATAGAAACACCCGGAAAGCACAACCCACATCGGCTTAAGTCGGCATCTCCTTATAAATATAATTAATGGTTACAAATAAACTCAATAGCGAAACATACAAAATACTGAAATAAATGTACTTTTGCCGCAGTAGCGGCAGTTTATGTGCGTATTCTGTCGACATAATCTGACACATCGCAAGGGGATTGGGCGGGGGAGGAGAACTGTTGCGACAATACGTGTTGCAATTTTATACATATGTAAAACCGCAAAACGTATCCGCAATCGCCTTTTTTTAGAGTATTATAAATAATAAACAACTTCTGGAACATTATGCATGACCATCGACGTCTCCGATCTGGTGAAAATCCGCAATATGGCGAAGGAACGGGAAATGAAAACTGACAGTGTCAACTTTTTCGGCGCAAAAATTCGTGAGAAAAGGGAGAAACTAAATATCACACAGCGAGAATTAGCCGCACAGGCAGGCATATCAAAAGAAGGAATCACCAAAATTGAACGAGGTGATCGCGGCGGAAATGCCATTACCATTAAGAAAATCGCCGTCGCACTCGGTGGGGACCTGATTCTTATATTCAATGATCAATGATTGATTTCATTGATCATTATTTTCTCAATATTCAGAATCAAACTCACCGAAAAACACCAACAAATGGACAGAATTCACCAAAAATTTCCAGCATAATAGAAATAAATTAAGTGCGGGATATAGACAAAATCTGGAGAACAACACTTAAACCATTGTAAGTTATGGAGTTTTTTTCGGGTGGCGGGGCGGGTGGAGGCCATTCTCCGTCGGTCATATGCCAAATGGAGTACGCCTTTATGCCCAGATGGTTGTGGAATTGCCTCAACATGATGTTTTTGCTTCTCAAATCGAACGCCAAGGAGGGCGTCATGCGACGGGATCGCGAAAAGCTGGAAGATCAGACACTGCCTGTTTTACTGGGCCTCGCCGCCAAATGGTGGGAGGCGGCGGAGCTTGCCGAACAGGCAAATGATAGTCTCCGCGCCGACCAATGCCGAATCCAGGCCGTGCGAATCGAGGAAACAGCCTGGGCAAAGTCACCCCGCAGCACCCCGCATCCCAGCCCCCCTTTCCGCTTCCTGCAACGGCGTACCGCCCAGGAAAGCCTGCGCAGCCTGAAAGCGCGCCGGAGCTGCGGTGACGCAGGCTGATCCCCGTTCCCCGTGCCGTCAGACGGTGCGGGAACGGGGCAAACAATAATGGCAATCGGCACCCCAGACGCAGCGCCGCACCCCACGGCGCGGCTGTGCGGGTGCGCGCCCGTGCAATCAATTGCACGGGCAATTGCACGGGGGCCAGAGCATCACCCTTGCTGCAATACAGCAATCTCTTGTTCCCTGCGGGGGCTTCGGTTATGGTCAAACTGTCAGACACCAAGGAGGGTGCTATGTTTTTCCCGTTCGGGGGCGATGCGCCCCCCCCTGCGACGCTACGCCAATCCCCCCAGCCTGCCGCCGGGCCGGCCCCAGACCGGGGGGTTGGCGATCTGGCAGACACGATCCACACACCCGCCTTCCTGGGGGGCAAGGGTTATCACCTGGCGGTCATGGCCACATTGGGTATGCCGGTGCCGCCGGGTTTCATCATTCCCACCCCGATCTGCCTGGAATTTCAACAGGATAGGGCCAGGGTGATGCAGGCGCTGGAACAGGGGATCGGCCGGCAGCTGGATTGGCTGGCCGCCCTTTGCGGCCATCAACCGCTGTTGGCGGTGCGGTCTGGCGCCGCCACGTCCATGCCCGGCATGATGGATACCATTTTGAATGTCGGGCTGACCAGCACCAGCCTGCCGGACTGGATCGCCCGGTTGGGCCCGCGTGCCGCGCTGGACAGCTATCGCCGGTTGATCCAGATGCTGGGCAGCACTGCCTATGGCGTGCCGGCGGCGCGCTTTGCCGCCGCCCTGGGCGATGCACGGCAAGAGGCCGGCGTGGCCGAGGACAGCGCGCTGACGGCCCCGGCGCTGGCCGGCCTGATCACCCGCTATCAGGCCATCTTCCAGGACCATACCGGGCATCCCTTCCCCGACAGCCTGAACGAACAGCTGATGGTGGCCATCGCCGCCATCTTCCAATCCTGGAACAATGAACGCGCCACCACCTATCGCACCCTGCACCGCATCAGCCACAGCATGGGAACCGCCGTCACCCTTCAGGCCATGGTGTTCGGCAACCTGAATGAGGAGAGCGGTTCCGGGGTGCTGTTCTCCCGCGATCCCTCCACCGGAGAAAATATTCTCTGCGGGGAATTTATTCCTAACGCCCAAGGGGAAGATGTGGTGGCCGGCAGCCGCACCCCCCTGCCCCTGGCCGAGATGATGGCCCGCTGGCCGGCGGTGGGGGAACGGCTGGTGGCCCTGGTTGACCGGCTGGAGCGGCATTACCGCGACATGCAGGACATTGAATTTACCGTGCAGGATGGCGCCCTGTACATCCTGCAAACCCGTGCCGGCAAGCGCACCCCCCAGGCCGCCTTCCGCATCGCCCATGATCTGGCCCAGGAAGGCCGGATATCGCGGGAAGAAGCCTTGAAACTTGTCACGCCGCATGATTACAAACGTATGTGCAAAGCCACTGTCTCCGCGTTATTCAAGACGTCGCCCCAGGCGACGGGCCTGCCGGCCTGTTCCGGTGTGGCAACCGGGCGCGCTGTCTTCACGCCGGAGGAAGCTGTGGCACAGAGCAAGAAACATCCTGTCATCCTGGTCCGGCATGAAACCGACCCCAATGATATTGCCGGCATGGCGGCGGCGGCGGGGGTTTTGACGGCCAATGGTGGCACCACCAGCCACGCCGCCGTGGTGGCCCGCGCCCTGGACAAGCCCTGCGTGGTGGGCTGCACCGACCTGCGGCTGGGGCCGGACGGCGCGCGGCTGGGCGGCCAGCCGCTGCTGCCGGGCGCCCCGCTGACCCTGTGCGGCGCCACCGGCCGGGTTTGGCAGGGCGTGGATGTTCCCGTTGAAGGCGGCGGCACGAATCACCATGTCGAGTCTCTCAAATCATGGGCGGTCGAATCGACGGGCGCCACCTTGACGGGCACAGACCTGGATGGCACGACCGGTTACGTTTATGCCGCCGGCCTGGCCGGCGAGACCGCGTTGCAAAATTTCATCCAGGCCTATGCCGAAAATCCGCAGCCCGGCCTTTATCTGGACCTGCGCAGCCCGACATCCCTGACCTGTACCAGCGATGCCTGCCTGTGGGACGCCTTCGCCGACCTGTCCAGCCAGCCCGCCGCCGAGGCCGTATGGCTGGACTTCCTGTCGCACTTCCTGCTAAATAATCCGTCTGCGGCTAACTCCTTGAAAGGCGTTACACTTATCAACGCTCCGGCAGATATTGTTAAGCCTTTGAAGAAGATGGGCTACAGGGTCTATGATACGGCAAGGACCGTTGCGGACATATTATCCGGGTCGGCCGTGGTGACGCCTGAGTTCATCAAAGGGGTTATTGGGGGCGAGAAAGCCTGGGAGAAGCTGAAACTTCTCTTTGCGGAGAATGGCTTTCAGCCGGGGGTTCCTGTGGCCCCGGTCCATCCCGAGAGTATCCCCTATGTCTATTTTGGAGCGTAATTACAATGGCTTTAACGCTGACTCTGAAAACGGGTGACGATTTTTATGCCGACGACCATCGACTGGTCGTCCAGGAGATTCTGTCCGATACCCATTTCAGGATCAGCGGCGGGGACAGGATTTGGGACATTGTGGATGACCGCGCCACCGAAGTGATTGAAGATGTTTTCCTGAGTGCCGGGGCCAACCCCCAGATCGGCACCGCCCGGGTGGTGATCGAGGCCCCGCGCGCCGTGCTGATCCTGCGTGGTGAAAACTACAGGCGAGGAAAGCGATAATGAGCGGTTTTCGGCAGTTCAAGGTCACCGAAGAAGCGCTGAAACTGGCACGGATCGCCGGCATGTATGGCAATGTGGCTGAGCGCGTGGCCACCATGGCCCGGCAATCGGCCCCCTTCACCCATCCGCGCGCCAACCGGCGTTTTCAGGGATTTGTGCTGCGGATCGAGGGGGACAGCGTTATCGGCATCTGGCGGTACAATCCCGATATTCCGCTGGACCCGTCCATCACCCCCTATGAACCGCTCCGCCCGCCGCGCGCGCAGGAAGAGCTGGTCCATGCGCACGACAAGTTGTCGAAGAAATAATACCAACGGTCATAATTCTTGACCGTTGGTAATGCTGTGACTGCCGCCGCGCCGCTTGGTAGCGGCGTCGCCAAGCCAGCGGGCGCTGGCGCCGGCGATGGAGGGGCATGAAACACCGGCCGCGCGGCACGCGGTCGCCGCATGATCAGCGGGCGGCCGAAATGCCCAGGGTGTCGTGTCACATTTTCGCAACAGTGACGCATATTTGCCACATGCACGCCGTCCCGCGCCGCGGGGGGCGCCGCCATACCATGCTTATCCGCCCAAGGAGGGGCATCATGAGCCATCGCATTTCACCATCCCCCTATCGCCCGCAACCCCGCGGCAGCCTGCCCTTCACCCTGGGTGGTTATTCCTATGAGGTGACGGGCGGCCCCTATCGCGGCATTCCCGACGGCTTTGTCGGGGTGAAAATGGCCGCCGAGATCGACATGCCCTGCACCGTGGATATCCCCATCTGCGATTATGGCACGCCGACAGCGACCGATCTGCGGCGGGGTCTGGTCAGTGCAATTAATTGCATCATCGATGGAAAGCCGGTTTATGTCGGCTGCATGGCCGGCATTGGCCGCACCGGGCTGTTCCTGGCCGCCCTGGCCAAGGTGGCGGGAGAGGCCGACCCTGTGGCCTATGTCCGCCGTTATTATTATCCGGGCGCGGTGGAAACCCGCGCCCAGCATGACTTTGTTCAGACCTTGCCGGTGGGGGATATTCAACAGGCCCTGGCCCGCGCCCTGTGGCTGCGCCGCTGGTTCGGCTGGTGCCCGCTGATCAGCAAAAGGCTGGTTGTGGCCGGCCTGTAGCGCTGTTTCGGCCAACCGGAACAGCGCCCACAGAAGACCATCACCAAGGAGGGTGAGGAATGTCGTTATTTGCGCCGCCGAATACGCTGGCCTATCAGCTGCGCGCCCGGCCCTTGTCGCTGCACCGCGACATGTCGCATGTGCCGGTGCAGGATGTGGCGGTGGCGATGATGCGTTTCATGGCCGGCGATCCCCACCCTTCCACCCCGCCCGAGGCGGAGGCGCTGGAATTCTATGCCCTGAACCATCTGGTGGCCCTGGTCCGGCGGGATTATGACTGGTTTGAAACCCTGCCCCCACCCCTGCTGGCCCTGGTGGAACGGTATAATGATGCCTGCGCACCCAAGGCGTGCCGCGCCTTTTATTATCTGCTGCTGATCTGTCTGCGGGAATCGCGGCATCTGGGGAACAAAGCCGTGATGCTGCCGGCCCTGGCGGCCGAATTTGGCGAAGGTGTGCCCAAGATCATCACCTGCCTGTCGGACCAATCCACCGGGGCGGCGGCCACCATGAAGGGGCTGGCCGATCAGGCGGGCCTGACGATGGGGCCGTTCTGCCGCGCCCTGTCCCGGCAATTCCATGTCGGGCAGTACAGCACCGGCTATGGCGGGCCGGCCTGGGGGCGGGTCAGCGATTGCCTGCTGGCCTTTGTCAGCGGGGAATACAGCGCCGAAATGCTGCTGGATACGGTCTGGACGCTTTGCCACAATAACGGGCCGATCTTCAACAAGGGGATGCTGTATTCCAGCCACGGCCCGGCCCTGAAACGCATTCTGGATGTGCAGCGTTCCGGCCAAGTGCCAGAGGCCATTCTGCATGAACCCGGCATCCGGGCCTTTGCGCCCAAGGGCCTGCCCGCCATGCTGGAGGCGGCCGCCGGCCTGTTCCCCGGCAGCATCGGCGCTTATGTTGACTGGTTCAAGGTCGAGGCGCTGGGATCGCTGCACGCCTATCCGACGGAAAAAAAGGCCCAGGTGGCGCAGCATGGCTTTCCGGAAGGAAGCGGCCCGGCCGACCTGGCCACCCCCGCCCCCAAGAAGGCCAAGCCCAGCAAGCTACCCGCCGAAACCGGCCCCATGTTCCAGATCATGCCGGGGCTGGCCCTGCCCAAGGTGATGATCGACCGCACCGCCGCCGCCGCCCGTGCGGCGTGAAGCCAAGCAGCCGGCGGATGAGGGAACATATAAACCCCAAGGGGCATGGGACATGACCCTTGGAGGCCGGCGACCGCCGGCCCGGCGCTCGGTAGCGCCGTAAGCCAAGCTGCCGGAGGCAGCGCCCGGCGCATGAGGGAACGCAAAAACCTCCCTGGATCGGTCACGATCCAGGGAGGGTGATATTATCCCAAGGAGGGGACGCGATGAAATTTAGAGAGGGGCAAAGCCCACCGGAAAGATATGCTGGCCCCGCCCCCGGCCGGGCGGGCGGCGCGATCCGGCCGCGATGTTACGAAACCCACCCGCCCCTGCCCATCCGGCTGGACCAAGGGCGGCAGGTGCATATCCATGGCGGATCATGCCTTCACCCGCAGATCGGTGATGCGGCCATCTATATCGGCTTTGACAATGGCATGAAATTGACGCCGCCGGCCTATCCCTGGCACGGCCAGCGGCGGGAAGTGCTGTTCCGCATCCCCGATCAGGGCGTGCCGCCCGACCTGGCGGAATTTGGCCGGCTGTTGGACTGGACAGCAGACCAGCTGCGGCAGGGCGGGCTGATCCATGCCGGCTGCATCGGCGGGCATGGGCGCACCGGGATGTTTCTGGCCGCCCTGGTGCGGCAGATGACCGGCAATGCCGATGCCGCCCAGTATGTGCGGGATCATTATTGCTGCAAGGCGATTGAATCCGAAAGGCAGGTCGCCTTCCTGGCCCAGCATTTCAATATCCGCCCGGTGATCCCCCACCGCCCCCGCCGGAAGCGGGCGGAGGCAGCGCCCGGCGCCTGAGGGAACACAAAACCTCCCTGGATCGGTCACGATCCAGGGAGGTGGATATAAAACGGGAGTTTGTTTGATGGCGGTACAGATCGTGGCCAATATGGCGAAATTCTTTGCGGCCCTGGGTGCGGCTGACAGCAAGGCGGCGCTGGATGCCCAGGGCATTCAGGTGGTCAGCACGCCCGGCGCGCTGAAATTCATGCAGGCGAAAACACTGTTGGCCAGCGTGCCGGTCAAGGCCGGCCTGATGCAGGCCATCACCAACGGGGCCGCCACCGGCCCGGAAAAGGCGGGCCTGAAACAGGCCGTGGCAGCCGCCACCAGCAAAGCGCTGGCCGACAGTGCCCCCCCGCCGGCAGACACCGACAGCAAGACAGCCCCCCCGCCGGCGCCGCCAGCCCCCGCCCCGCCCATGGATGCGGCGGCGCTGGCGATGCTGTTATCGGCGGCGCGGGTGAAGCTGGCCGACGCCACCTGCCTGTATCAGCCGGTTTTCGCCACCAGCGCCGCCTCGCGTTACTATGTGGTGGCGCTGCACCCGCAGGCCAAAGTCGCCGCCCGCTATCATGGCAACAAGCTGTCGCTGCGGGTGGAAGGCGATATTGACGGGCTGAAGGAAACGCTGACGCAAAGCGGCCTGGATGTGCACAGCCATTACGCCTCGCTGCACCTGTCCGCCCCGGACAATCTGAAGGCCAGCAAGGCGGTGGGGGCGGTGCTGATGGCCCTGGGCCTGCCCTTTCAAACGCCCTATCCCGAACTGAAGCATATTTTCAACAAGTGAGGCGGCGATGCTGCATGTCCACGCCCCCGCCACGCCCAGCGGCGGCCCGCCGCCGCACCATCCCGGCACGGCCCCCCCATTGGCGGGGGATTATCGCTATGTCACGGATCTGGCCGATATCTGCGCCGCCATCGAACAGCACCATGCCAGAACCGGCCGGGCCATGGATGTGGCCATTGATACCAGCACCCAGGGGCGCCATCCCTGGTATCCCCATGCCTATATTGTCAGCTTCCAGGTCTCTATCCGGCCCGGACAGGCCGATGTGCTGTATTTCAGCCGGGGCCAGCGCCCGGCCGGGGCGCTGTTGCACCAGATCAACTGGCTGCTGCACACCGACAAGGTGAAGCTGAAGGGCGCCAACCTGAAATATGATCTGGTCTGGCTGGCCACGGCCTGGGGCGTGGAATGCGGCAATTTCACCATGGATACCAGTGTTGTCGGCTCGCTGCTGGATGAAAACCGCTGCAACAGCCTGTCGCTGCATCGCCGGCTGTTCACCGGCATGGGCAGCGCCGCGGATGCGGCCGGCCGGCCGCCGCTGGACAGGCAGCGGCTGGACCTGGCCCCCCGCCAGGCGCTGTTGCCCCATGCCGGCGGCACGGCCGATGCCTGCCTGCGGGTGGCCCTGCCGCTGCGCCGCCAGCTGGTGCAGGAACCCCGTCTGTGCAATTTCTACACAAAATTGCTGCACCCGGCGTTGCGCAGTTTTGAAGCGGTGGAACGCCGGGGGCTGGTGGTGGACCGGCAGCAATATGCCCTGCTGGAACAGGATATCCGGCAGGAAATCGCCACGCTTCAGCGCCAGTTGCTGGACCGGCTGCCCGCCCGCCTGCGCCAGCGCCACGCGGCGGCGATCACCCGGCAGGCGGGCGCCGAACAATCCGCCATCACCCCCGCCCTGCTGCTGGATTTTCTGTTCAGCCCGCTGGGCTGCAACCTGCGCCCGCTGCGCTGGACCGGCCGATCCGGCCAGCCCTCGCTCAGCGCCGCCCATCTGGCGATGTTTGCCGACCATCCGCTGGCGGGGCCGTTCGTGGCCCTGTACCGCCAGCTGGCCAGTGCCCAGAAGATGCTGTCCACCTATGTGGTGGGGTTCTTGAAACATCTGCGCCCCGACGGGCTGTTCCACCCCACCTATATGCTGTTCAATGGCAGCATGGCCGACGAGGGCGACGAGGGCGATGATGCAGCGGCGGCCGGCACGGTAACCGGCCGCCTGTCCGCCAGAGACCCGGCGGTGCAGACCATTCCCAAACGCGGCCATTGGGCCGCCCGCCTGCGCGCCTGTTTCCCCGCCCCGCCCGGCCATGTGTTTTTCCAGCGTGATTATTCCCAGGGCGAATTGCGCGTGGTGGCCTGTGTCGCCCAGGAACAGAATATGATCCGGGCCTATCGCCAGGGCATCGACCTGCATTGCCAGACGGCGGCCCAGCTGAACGGCTATGATCTGCAAAGCTTCCAGGCCCTGGAACAGCGCGACCCCAGCCTTTACGAAACCCTGCGGCGCGGCGGCAAAGCGGGGAATTTCGGCCTGCTGTACGGCATGTCAGCCCGGGGTTTCGTGGATTATGCCTGGGCAACCTATGGGCTGGTGCTGTCGCTGGACCAGGCCGAACAGTTCCGCCACCGCTTTCTGACACAGCTCTATCCCGGCCTCAGCCGCTATCACGCCCAGGTGCGGGCCCAGGCGCGGCGGGATGGCTGTGTCTGGTCGCCGCTGGGTCGGCGGCGCCTGCTGCCCCAGATCAGGGCCGCCGACCCCGCCGCCCGCGCCCAGGCCGAACGCCAGGCCATCAACAGCCCCATCCAGTCCACCCTGTCGGACATGCTGTTATGGACCATGGCCATCCTGCACCGCGACCATCCCGACCTGTGGATCGCCGGCATGACGCATGACAGCCTGTATGGCTATCTGCCCGCCGACAGCGCCCCGGCCTGGATGGAACGCATACAGGCGGTGATGGACCATCTGCCCTTTGCCGAAACCTTCGGCTGGTCCCCCGCCCTGCCCTTCCCCTCTGACGGCGAACTGGGGCCGCATCTGGGGGCGCTGAAGAAGCGGGGCGGGGCGGCACCGCCCCCAGAACAAACAATTTGAGCAAAGCGGCAAAAACAATATAATAATGCAGCACAGCAAGGAGCGCCGCAATGCCCGAAGATTTTATTCCCAGCAGCCAGACCCCCGCCCCGGCCGGTCTGGCGGATGGCGGCCTGCTGGCCGCCCTGGCCCTGGAGGTAGAGGACGAATTCCACCGTCTTTATCAGCCCCAGGCGGGCAGCGGCGGGGGGATATTGATCGAACCGCCCTTCAACCCGCGCCTGCTGGAAGCGCTGGCCCGGCAGAACAATGCCCTGGAACCCTGCATTGCCACCCTGGTCAGCCAGATCGACAGCACCGGCCACAGCATTGAAAAGGCCGACGGAACCGCCCCCACCAGCGGCGAGGCGGCCGAGATCGCCGCCATCCAGGCGTTCTTTGCCCAGCCCTATCCCGGCCAATCCTGGCTGACCATGCGCAAGGCGCTGCGCCGCGATCTGGAAGTGATCGGCTGGGGCGCGCTGGAGGTGCTGCGCGACAGCGCCGGCCGGCTGGCCTGCATCCGCCACCTGCCGGCCCACAGCCTGCGCCTGTGCCGCCTGGATGCCGCCATCACCGTGGAAAAGCCGCTGGCGCGCGGCGGGCAGACGCAATCCTATCCGATCACGCTGCAAGAACGCCGCTTTGCCAGCCTGATCGACGGCACCCTGGTCTATCACCGCGAATTCGCCAGCAGCCGCCAGCTGAACCGCCAGACCGGCGCCTGGGAAACCGCCGAAAACCCCCTGGCCCCGGCCGACCGGGCCAGCGAAATCCTGTATTTCACCGTCACCGACGATACCGCCGGCCCCTATGGCCTGCCCCGCTGGATCGGCCAGCTGCCCTCTGTGCTGGGCAGCCGCCGGGCCGAAGAGTTCAATCTGGGCTTTTTCGATGCCGGCGGCGTGCCGCCGCTGCTGATGGTGGTGCAGGGCGGCGTGCTGGCCAGCGACAGCAAGCGCGAACTGGAACAGGTGCTGGCCGGCAAGGCCAAGGACAAGCACAAGCCCGTGGTGGTGGATGCCTATGCCACCGGCAACCCGCAGGATGCCGCCGGCACCGTGCAGGTAAAGGCGGAACGGCTGGCCAGCGAACGCCAGCCCGACAGCCTGTTTGAAACCTATGATGCCCGCTGCGAAGCCCGCATCCGCGCCGCCTTCCGGCTGCCGCCGCTGTTTGTCGGCAAGCTGTCGAAATATTGCTTCACCTCCGTGCGCTATGCCCACGCCGCCGCCGAAGCCCAGATCTTCAAGCCGGAGCGCGCGGCGTTCGACGATGTGGTGAACCTGAAGATCATGCCGGAACTGGGGCCCGCCTATCGCTTCCGTTCCGCCCCCGGCAGCTTGTGAATTAATTTGTGTTCCCTCAGGCGCCGGGCGCCCGCATCCGCGGGCTTGGCTTACGGCGCACGAGCGCCGGGCCGGCGGTCGCCGGCCTGGATCGTGACTGGTTTTGGGGGTTTTCTGTTCCCTCAGGCGCCGGGCCGGCGACTGCCGGCCTGGATCGTGACTGGTTCTGGGGGGGTGCGTTCCCTCAGGTGCCGGGCCGGCGGTCGCCGGCCTTCAGGGGGCATTGACCATGCCCCTTGCTGTGAGCCCCCTTTTCGAAACGCGCATCCCGGCCACGGCCGGGCTTGTGCGTTTATTCCTATGCGTATAATATAATGAGCACAGACGAAAGGTGCTGCCATGGCTGCCGGACAGTACGACATTACGGTCGAGCAGGGGACGACCTTTGCCCTGCAGATCGCTGTAAAGAGCCGGAATCTTTCCGGCGCCACAACCGCCCGCAATCTGGTGGGCATGACCGGTCGCGGCCAGATGCGCCGTAAATACAGCGATCCGGAGATCGCGGCCGCGTTCTCGGTCACCATCCCCGACCCCGCCGACGGGATTGTCGCGGTGGGGCTGACGGCCGAACAGACCGCCGGGCTGCTGGCCAAACCCCATGTCTATGACATCGAACTGGTCAGCCCGGACGGCGCGGTCATGCGGCTGGTACAGGGCGCCGCCACCGTCACACCGGAGGTGACGAAATGACCGATGTGCTGGTGATCAGCAAAGACGAAACCACGGTGCTGGAACTGGTCATCCCCAGCCCGGTGCCAACCAGCATGGCCGATATTGCCGGCCTGGATATCAGCGGCGCCAGCGATGGCGCCCTGCTGACCTACAACCAGGAACGCGCGGTGTTCGAGGCTGGCACCCGCCAGCGGAACCAGCTTATTGACGGAGGTAATTTCTGATGGTCAACACCGTTCGCATCAAGCGTCGGGCATCCGGCAACCCCGGCGCGCCGGGCGTGCTGGAAAATGCCGAACTGGCCTTCAACGAGGTTGAAGACGTTCTTTATTACGGCAAGGGCAATGGCGGCAGCGGTGGCAGCGCCACCAATGTGATCGCCATCGGCGGCAGCGGTGCCTATGCCACCCTGGCGGGCAACCAGACCATCAGCGGTGCCAAGACCCTGACCGGTGAGCTGCTGGCCGCCGGCGCCGCGGCCGTGACCGTGCCCAGCGTGTCCCAGGGCAGCAATGATACCAGTGCGGCCAACACCGCCTGGGTGCGTTCCTATGCCCAGCCGGTGGCCGCCACCCTGACGGCGCTGTCCGCCCTGGGCAGCAACGGCATTGTCGTGAAGACGGCCGCCGGCGCTGTCGCCGCCCGCCAGATCGAGGCCGCGGCCGGCCGGCTGACCATCGCCAACGCCGATGGCATTGCGGCGAACCCGCTGCTGGATCTGGCCACCGTGGGCACGGCCGGCACCTACAGCAAGCTGACCACCGACGCCTATGGCCGCGTGGTGGCCGGCGGCATTGCCCGGCTGGATGAACTGGCCGCCCCCACCGCCCCGGTGGCGCTGAACGGTTTCCGCCTGACCGGGCTGGCCGATCCGGTGAATGCCCAGGATGCGGCGACCAAGAATTATGTCGATCTGACGGTGCAGGGGCTGGACCCCAAGCAATCCGTCCGCGCGGCCACCACCGGCCCCGTCACCCTGTCCGCCACCCAGACCATTGATGGTGTGGCGCTGGTGGCCGGTGATCGCGTGCTGGTGAAGAACCAGGCCAATGCCGCCCAGAACGGCATCTATATCGTGGCGTCCGGGGCCTGGACCCGTGCCGCCGACATGGATGCCTGGTCGGAATTTGTCAGCGCCTATTTCTTTGTGGAAATGGGCACGGTCAATGCCGAAATGGGCTTTATCTGCACGGCCGATGCCGGCGGGACGCTGGGGTCCAGCGCGGTCAATTTCGTGCAGTTCAACGGGGCCGGCCAGGTGGTGGCCGGTGATGGCCTGGGCAAGAATGGCAACAGCCTGTATGTCACCGGCACCGCCAACCGCATCGTGGCCAGCGGCACCGGGGTGGACATTGCCGCCACCTATGCCGGCCAGACCAGCATCAACACGCTGGGCACCATCGGCACCGGCACCTGGAACGCCACCATCATCGGTCTGGCCTATGGCGGCACGGGGGCCAACCTGTCGGGCGCCAGCGATGGCACCATCTTCAAGAAGAATGGCAGCGCCCTGGTGCCGGCCACCCCCGGCACCGATTTCCTGAACAGCACCTCCACCATCGATGGCGGGGTGTTCTGATCCCCATCTCCCCGGATCGGTCACGATCCGGGGAGATTTCGTTTTTCCCCAGGCGCGGGGCGCGCGGCACCCTGCGCGTCCGGCCCTTGCTGCAACCCAGGCTAGATAGCCGGACCCGAGGGGGCTTTGATATGCCGCAGCCCGTTTTTCTGAAACGTTCCGCCATTGCCGGAAAGACGCCCACCACCGCCGATCTGGCCCTGGGCGAACTGGCCATCAATACCAGCGACGGCAAGCTGTTCTTCAAAAAGAACAGCGCCGGCACGGAATCCATCGTCACCCTGGGCGCGTCCAGCGATACGCCGGGCAGCCAGACCGCCGACCAGCTGAAGCTGCAAGCCCCCAGCCTGCGCGCCCTGACCGGCACGGTGACCCTGCAATGGCGCGATGGCAGCCTGACCTTCAGCGACAATCAGAGCCTGGAACCGGGCGAGGTGGTGCTGGCCACCAACGCGGGCGGCGCCCGCACCAGCTTCAAAATCATTGCCGGGTCCGGCAAGGCCTATCTGTCCAACCGCATCGTCGGGAACAATGATGGCAGCGCCGTCTTCACCGATCTTGCCGCCTGCAAGCCCAACCTGACCGCCCAGGGTGTGGCCCTGGGGGGGACCGGCACGGCCTTGTCTTTCGATGCAGCGGTGGGGCTGTTGATGGTGGGGGGTGGGCTGGCCCGCACCCCCCTGGGGCTACATGCGGGTGTGCTGGCGCAGAACGACAGCACCATAAGTCCGGCGCTGGGGGCAATCGGTAAGGGGACGGGCGTCCCCCGCCTGTATCTGGCCCGCCAGCGCGGCACGGCAGAGGCACCAGAGGCGGTGCAGGATCAGGACAGCATCGGCCTGATGAACTGGTATGGCATGATCCCGGCAGCCTATGGGCCTGCCTACAGCAATTTCCTCACCATCCAGGTGAATGCCGGCCTTCAGGCCGGGAAATATCAGAGCCAGATTTATGTCAAGGCGCTGGACGGGCAGCAAAATGAATTCATGCCGTTGCGGGTGGGCGATGGCTTTGTCACGCTGACAACGGGGAACCGGTCTGGCGGCGATCCCGCCTGGTTCTCCGTTGAAGGCCTGGTGTCGGGCACGGCGCGCAACCTGTTCTGGCTCAGCCACGCCAATTCCTACATCGCCACCCACAAGCTGTCCGTGTTCAATTACACGCCCGACGCCCCCACCCAGCTGATGGTCGGGCATCTGGGCGACAACAGCGCGCCCTATTTCTCACTCTATCGCGGGCGGGGCAGCCAGGATAGCGGCCAGTTCCCCAAGAATGGTGATCGGCTGGGGCAGATTGATATCGGCGGCTATATGGGTGACCGGGGTTTCCCGCTGCCGTCGGTCTATTTCACAGCAGAAGCCAGCGGCGACTGGTCGGCCACCAACCAAAGCGCCGAGCTGCTGATTGCCACCACCGTTGGCACCGCCTGGACGGAACGGCTGCGGTTCCGTACCGACGGGGTGCTGGTGGCCAGCAACATCATGCAATCCTCTGCCTTCATCTCCACCGTCGCCACCGGCACCCCCCCGCTGACGGTCGCCTCTCGCACCACAGTGGCCAACCTGAATGCCGATGCGGTGGATGGTTACCACGTTGATACTGTGAACAATCCCGGCACCATCCCGGTGCGTGATGGCGAATATGGGCTGATCGCGTCGGCGCAGACGCTGGAAAATAACGGGGCGACCGCGTGGCTGAAGGGCCCCGTCAATGCCGAAGGGGAACGCTGGACGGCGCAGGCCACCCTCGAACCCGGCGCCTTTGAGTTCCAGGCCTTCGCGGAAGGGCAGGGCCAGACCTGGCTGAAGGTTTCCGGCAATCCCGGCACACCGAGGACGGCCAGCTTTAACGTGGATGTCCACGCGTTCAGCTTTACGGTGAGAGCACAAACTAAAACCGCGGAGCGCTGGGCGACGTGGTGCTCCCCGCTAGACGGCTCCCTTGAGTTCTGGACCCTCACCGACGATACGGAGAAAGTCTGGCTGAAGGTTTCCGGCACCCCCGGCGCGCCGGATACGGCCAGCTTTGACGTGAATGTTCGCGCGCTCAGCTTTACGGTGGATACAGCAACCCCCATCGAAGGCTCCACGGGATGTACCCTGCGCAATAATGACGGTGTGCTGGTGTTTGAAAATGCCGCCGATATCCCTGTTGGAAGTACAGTTGTCGCCAACTACGGCAGTATCACCACACCGTTCAGAATATTGTCGAAAATTTCGGCAACAGAATATCAAACAGACAGCATCTCCAGATCTTCCACAACCCAACGCTATATAAATTACTATTACACCCCTGCTGTTCTGAAGGCGACGGGGGTAGACCCGTATGGCAACAACCACACGACCTTTGATTATGATGCCACCATCGGCCGCCTGAACATTGGTTCAGGCGCCACGCGGGTCCCGTTTACCGGATATCTGGGTTTGACGGTCAGTTCCGCCGGAATTACGCCCATTGTGGGCATTCTCAGCCACACCGACAGCCCTGGCGGCCAGTTCTATATCGCGCGCCATCGCGGAACACCGGCAGCGCCGGCCGTTCTCAATAATGGCGACCGTATTGGTTCGCTTGATTTCCTGGCTATGGCAAATCAAGCTGGGAAGGCCGCGTACACGTCCCTGTTCCGGCTCTCCGTGGATGCCAGTGTCTATAACGGGCTTGTCGCCACGGCCGCCTATATTATCGGTGTGGATGGTGGCCAGCGCTCCTGGCAGGTCATGGGCTTTGTCAATGGCAATGTCGCCATCAATACGGGCATGGATTTCTTTGGGGGATCGTGCGATTTCGCCGTCACCACCGGCAGCCCTGGCGACAATCCCTATACCGAACGCCTGCGTCTGAAGGGCGCCAGCGGCTTCCTGGGTGTCGGCACATCAACACCCCAAGGCAATCTGCATGTGCAGAATATCGCCGGAACGATCCCCGGTCTGACGACGACGGCAAACCAGGCGCTTAACCCGGACGGCACCGCTGTCATCGTCTCTGCCATCGGCAAGGGTTCGGCCCGCTTTGCCGCCTTTGGTGTGGGGGCCAGTGCCGGGCTTGATCTGCACTATACCCAATCGACGACGCCCGGCTATTTCGGGGTCGGCGTGGATATCGGCACCATCCGCTGGCGCGGCTGGGATGCCAACACCACGGACTGGGTGAATGCTTTCACCCTGACCGCCATCAGCGAAGGTACCTGGACCAGCACATCCCGCCCCACCGCACTTTCCTTCGCGTCCAGCACCGGCACCGCCATGGCCGAACGGATGCGCATCCGGGCGGATGGGGCCATCGCCCTGGCCGGAAACACGGTCAAGGTCTTCAACCCCAGGGGCCATCTGGTGCTGCGGCCCTATGCCAAGGCAGCCCTGCCCACGGCAACCGACCTGTGGGAGATGATCTGCGTCACCGATGATGCCGGCGGCGCGGTGCCCGCCTTCTGGGATGGGGCCGCCTGGCGGCGCGTCACCGACAGGGCCGCCATTTCCTGATGACGCCTTGTACCAATCCCCCTGGATCGTGAGCGATCCAGGGGGGTTTTTGTTCCCTCAGGCGCCGGGTGAAAAGTCTCTCGACTGTGCAAGTGTGCTTATGTATTATACCGTCGAATCGCGCGGCCATCGGTTTCCCGGCCCGGCAGCCGCCGCCGGCACCGCTTTCACAGCAACCCTGAAAGGATGCTTCCATGTCTGTTGTCACGTTGAAGGTCGCTGACCTCCGCGCCTCCCTGCCGGCGCTGGAAAAGCTGCGCAATCAGCCCAAGGCCTCGCCGCGCCTGGGCTTCAAGATGGCGCGCAACCTGCGCGAACTGGGCGCCCATATCGAAACGCTTCAGCAACAGGAACGCGCCATCCTGACCGATACGGCCGAGCTGGATGAAAAGGGCGATTTCGTTTTCAGTGATGAAGCCAAGACCAACATCAGCCTGAAAGACCCGCAGACCTATGCGGCCAAGATGCTGGAACTGGTGAATATTGACCTGGACGCCCATCTGAGCCTGCTGTCAGAAGAAGACCTGGCCAGCGTGACCGTGCTGTCGGTACAGGATTATCTGACCCTGGATTATCTGCTGGAAAAGCCGGCAGAAGCCTGAACCAGATCGCCGGTGACTGCCGCCCGGCGATCTGACGGCCGGCCTTCGGGCCGGCCCGCCGCCGATGCGCACCACGTCAGACCCCGTGACGGCGCATCCGCAGGCCCAAAAAAAGGGGGGAACCGGGTCTCTCGTTTCCTCGCCCCGTTCCCCCCCTTTTTCAAAGCCCGGCCGGGTTCGCCCCGCCGGGCTTTGTTTTGCCCGGCCGCCGGCCTTCAAGGGGCATGTCCCATGCCCCTTATACGTTCCCTCAGACGCCGGGCGGGCGCATCCGCGCCCTTGGCTTACGCGCCCATGGGGGCGCGGGCCGGCAGTCGCCGGCCTTCAAGGGGCATGTCCCATGCCCCTTATACGTTCCCTCAGACGCCGGGCGGGCGCATCCGCGCCCTTGGCTTACGCGCCCATGGGGGCGCGGGCCGGCAGTCGCCGGCCTTCAAGGGGCATGTCCCATGCCCCTTGATGTTAAACCATATCCGGCAACAGGGGTTGAGGATATAGCGGGAGGCTGCGTGTCATGGCCGCGACTTTCCCGACCAGCGGTTCATCCTCACAGCCGGCCGTCCATTCCTCAAACGACAGCAGCGGCACGCACTTTCCTTCCCAACCCTTTCCCCCGCCATTATCGAAGGTGTGGAAAACCACCTCTTCATATCCAAGGTCTTCTGCGGCATGAAGACAGGTCAGCAACTGGATGGCATCGGGCGTGCCGATATGTCTGGGGTCTTTGCGGGCGTGGCGATATCGCCGGTCTTTCAAAATGGCGGCCCGCTTCATGATCTCTGGCGTGGGGCCGATCGGCAGAAAGACCCCGCTGACATCATCGAAAAAATCATCGATATGGTCAAAGCCGCGTTGCCGCAAGGCGCTTGGCCGTATCTCCGCCAGGGTGATCGTTGAAAACAGAATATCGATCTGGCCGGCCTGGGCATCCCGGATATATTGCACGATGTCGGCCACATATTCAGGCGGCGTCTGGGTCAGATATCGATAAAATACGCAAGAATCCCAGAATAGTGCTTTGCGTAAATCAGGCATCAGGCGGCGCCATCCCAATCAGCAGCAATAAGATTATTGAAACGCCCCTGCCAGCGCAGCATATCGGGACGCGGCTTCACTTCCTTATAGTGCAGAATTTCGATACGTTCCGGCAGGCCGCTTGTCCCATTATAATGGGCGCGGCCTTCCACGCTGACGCGGCGGTCCAGAATCTCCCGGATCTGCTCTGACGTGGCCCCAACATAAACGCAGTCAATCTCCCGGCCGCCGGCGCGCAGAATCAGCTTCAAGCGGGGGGTATCGCCGCGCAGATCCACTTCCTTGATCGTGCCATCGAACGTGCCGATGGCGACGCCGCGATACAGGCGCTGCGGCTTCGGGGTGGCGATGGTCTGCGCCCGGACCACCTGCTTCAGAAAGAAATCATCGACCCGGAAGGGCTTAAACCCCCCGATGCTGAGGTCCGTATGGGAAAATTCTTCTGCCACACCGCGCGCGATGGCGGCAATATGGGGCAGGCAGGCGCCATATTGTTCAAGCACGGCGCGATCAAGATCGCCGATCCCGGCGATTGTCGCCCCCAGAACATCCGCGCCTGATTTCTGGCGGGGGCGCTTGGACATCACCACTTCCGTCAGGGTGGCCGATGCGCTTTCATTCTTCAGTTCGGCGATAACATAATCAAACCGCATACCGCCATTGGCGATTCTGTCCGCCGTTTCCAGCGCCTTGACCAGGGCGGCAAGCTGGCGTGCGAAAACAGCGGCGCGGACACGGCTGTTCGTGTCCGGCGCGCCATGCACCCTCAGCTTGATCTGACCGCTTTGCAGTTGGTCGGCCATCGCACCCCACCGAAAACCCATTCACCAAACGCCCGCCCGCCATACCCTATGCACAAGCAACAGGCGGCGTTCGGCCGGATTCTACGCCGATTTCCGCAAAATTCAAACGCTGTCAGCGCGCACGCCCGCCCGCCGGCAGGGGCTGGCGGCCCCGTCAGTGCAGTTAATTGCACTTGATGGTATAATAGATATACGATAGCCTGCTGGCATGGGTGTCATGGATATGCGGCCTGTCCGGGGGCATATCGGCCACCATCATTTCATCTGACAGGGTTGGATATGCGCCTGCTGACGCCACAGACCATTCGCGCCGCCCTGGGCGTGGACGATGCCAAGCCGTTCAACGATGCCATCGGCACCGCCCTGGATACCGCCAGTTCCCGCCTTGCCACCGAGCTGCGCACCCCGTTTGCGTTCAGCCCGCAGCAGCAGGACATTTTCTACATCGATCGCCTGTTCACCCAGGGCCGGCTGGCCCAGGTGGAACTATGCCTGTCACGCGGGCTGCTGCGGCCGGACAAGCCGGTGCTGGTGGAATGGTCGGACGACCTGCTGTTCACCAGCCCGCAGCCGGTGGCCAACGCCTATCAATCCCTGAACTATGACAAGGGCTTGCTGACCCTGCTGGATGGGGCCGTGCAGCACCGGTTTGTGCGGGTCACCTATACGGCCGGCATTGACACGCTGGATGATGTCTATGCCGATCCTGATCTGCTGCCCGGCTGGCTGGCCGATGCGGCCCGGCTGCATGTCACGCTCAGCCTGCAAAACCATCCGCTGTTCCGCGATCATGACCGGGCCGTGGATTACAAGCTGATGGCGCAGCAGCTTCAGGACATCCTGGCCGGCCAGCTGCGCTATCGCCCCTCTGCCCTGCGGCCGATCCGTTAAGGCGGGCGCCCGGCGTCTGAGGGAACGCGAAATCTTCCTGGATCGGTCACGACCCAGGAAGATTGGTATAACATCCGCCTTTCAGGGAAGCCCCCGTGATGGAAACCAAACGCCAGCGTATCATCAAGGCCGTGCAGGCCGTTCTGGAACGGCTTCAGGCCGGGCAGCCCGCCGATGATCCCTATGGCATCAGCTTCACCAAAATCTATCGTGAAGTGCTGGATGATGGGCTGGTGAAGGGCAAGGCGGCCGTTGCCGCCGTGCTGGACAAGACGGAAACCAAGCTGCGCCTGGTCAACCATGATCAGTGCACCCTGCGGGTGAATGTGGAATTCCATGTCATGTATGGCACCGGCGACCAGCGGGCCGACCGGATGAACGCCGTGCTGGGTGACATTCAGCGCGCCTTCCGCAGTGATTTCACCCTGGGCGGCGTTGCAATCAACTGCACTGAGGCCGGAAACGAGATCGACAGCACCGGTCGTTTCACCGGCTATGGTTCCGGCACCCTGTTGCTGGACATTCTGTACCGGCACGCCAAGCACGATCCGCGCCTGGGATAGGGTTTAGTCTCCCTGGATCGTGAGCGATCCAGGGATGTTTTTGTTCCCTCAGGCCCCGGGCGCTGCCTCCGGCAGCTTGGCTTACGCGCCACGTGGCGCGGGCCGGCGGTCGCCGGCCTGGATCGTGAGCAATGCAGGGAGGTTTTTGTTCCCTCAGGCGCCGGGCGGCGGCATCCGCCGCCTTGGCTTACGCGCCCACGCGGGCGCGGGCCGGCGACCGCCGGCCTGGATCGTGAGCGATCCTGGGAGATTTTGCGTTCCCCCATACACGCAGCGCCATCTTGCGAGCGCCTTGCTGTGCTGGTATAAAATTCATGTCACAGCACCCGGAGATTTGCCATGGCAGTCAAGACCAAGACCCCGGCGGTGGCGCCAGCCGCCGAGGCACCGCCGCCCGCAGCCGACGCGCTGCTGGCGGGTGACGAACTTTTCAAGGCCGGTCACGGGGGCAGTTACACGCTGCTGCCGGATGGCCGTCGCGTCCTGTCCAAGGAGTAATCGCAGATGCCCATCCTTTATGATCGCGCCCTTGCCGCGTTCAAGATTGAAACCACGCCGGGTGTTGATGCCAACCCCACCGATGCCGACCTGTTGCTGGTTGATGATCCGCAGTTCAGCGCCGACATCACCTTCATCGAACGGCCGATGTCGTCGCTGGACCTGTCGAACTTCAAGAAGCGTCCGGGCCGCAAGCTGGCCAAGGTGACCTTCAAGCATGAAGCGCGCGGCAATGGCGCCACCGCCTTTGCCAATACGGTGCCGATGCTGGGCCGCCTGCTGCGTGCCTGCGGCATGGCGGAAACCATCGTCAACACCCCGCGCCGCATCGAATATACCCCCGCCACCGTCAACCAGACGACGGCGACCCTGTATGTCTATTATGACGGCCTGCTGCACAAGCTGACGGGTTGTCAGGGTGACTGGTCGTTCGAAGGCACGGCGGGTGGCCTGGGCCATTTCACCTTTACCTTCACCGGTAATTATGCCGATCCGACGCCGGCCGCCTTCCCCACGGTTTCCCCGTCTGAACAGTCGATCGATCCGCCGATCATCGAAAATGCCGGTTTCAGCGTGGCGGGCAATACCGGGCTGGTGATCAGCAAGTTCAGCATGGCCATGGCCAACACGGTTGCCCAGCGCGACAATGTGAATGCGGCGGCTGGTTTCCAGGGCCTGTTCATCTCTGCCCGCGCGCCGACCATGGGCTTTGACCCGGAAATGGTGCTGGAAGCCACGCACCCGTTCTGGGCCAGCATGTCGGGCGGCACCGAAGTGGCCATGACGGCGCTGATCAATGGCGGTGCGGGCAATTCCGTGCAGTTCGACGCCCCGAAGGTGCAGTACACCGCCCTGGGTTACCAGAACCGCAACACCATCCGCGCCTATCAGGTCAGCTGCGTGTTGAACCGCAACACCGGCAATGACGAACTGAAGATCACGCTGAAGTGATACCAGGCCGCCGAGGGTTTGACCCTTGGCGGCCTGATGGCCGGCGACCGCTGGCTTAGCACCCGCGTGGGCGCGTAAGCCAAGGCGGCGGATGCCGCCGCCCGGCGCCTGAGGGAACAGAAAATCTCCCTGGATCGGTCACGATCCAGGGCGATCGGTATCAGCAAAGGGGCCGGCAGGGGGGGGCACAATGGCGGGCATCCAGATTAAGGTTTACCTCGTCGAGGCGCCCGCCCCGACCCCTGCCCCTGAAGCAACGGCCGGTGAACCAGCGGCCGGTGAATGCCGCCAGGTGGTTGGCGTGAAACTGTCGCAAGGCAGCGCCAACCGGCTGGCCGATCAGCATCCGGGCGCCGTGGTCACCCGGATGCTGGCCGACAAGGCCTGAAACCACCCACCCACACAGACCCCACCGTCGACAGCAGAAAAGGCAGAACGATGGCCATTACCGCATTACGCATGGACAGCACCCGGATCCATGAATCCGACAGCGACCCCGACAAGGGCACGCCGGCGGCCACCCGCTTTGTGCTGGGCGTCATCCCGGCGCGCATTCTGGCGCGCATCAATGACAAGGCGACCCGGTTCGAAGGAATGCCCGGCGGCGGCCAGTTGAAGATGGATTTCAGCGCCCATGCCACCTGCCTGGAAATGCTGCGCTGGGGCCTGAAGGGCTGGGAAAACCTGCTGGATGCCGGCACGGGCCAGCCGCTGGTCTTTGAAACCCGCGAGGAACTGGACGGCAATATCCGCACCAAGGTGCCCACCGATGCCTGCCTGACGGCCGTGCCCGGTGACCTGCGGATGGAACTGGCCAATGCCATCCGCGATTTCAACACGGTGACAAGGACCGACCAGGTCTCTCCGTCGGGTGGTGCTGGCGATCAGCCTGCTACCGCAGCGTGACTGCGCCACCTGCACCGATCTGCGGAAGGCGCAATGGGGTTGCGCTGCTGATGCGCTGATCCCGATAAAGTTTGATGGCGAGGAAGCGCGGCGCTGCCCAAAGCGCCCGCTTCTGGACCAGCCGGAGGCCCTGGCGTCGGTATTCACAGCCTATCGCTGGTTCACCAAAGGCCACCTTATCGAGAGCGGAAGCTGGATCGACCAGCCCGCTGTGTATTGCGATCTGATGCAGATAATTGACATGGCCCAGGCCGATGCCGAAGCCGAGATGACGACAAGAAGGGGCGGCTGATGAGCACGAGCAATGCCGGGCAGGCTTTCACCCAGCAGTTCATGGATGATACCGTCGCCGCCCTGAAGGCCATTGGCCAGCAGCTGGAAAAAATGGGCAAACAGGCCGACGGCGCCGACGACAAGGTCAAAGGCCTGGCCGCCGCCATGAAGATTGCCGAGAGGGGGTTGCAGGCCTTTTCCAGCGCCGTGGCCAAGCTGGACCTGCGCGGCATGGTCAAGAACGTGCTGGATACCAGCGTCGCCTTTGAACGGATGCAGAAATCCCTGCGGCCGGTCACCACATCGGCCGAACAGGCACGGGAAGAATTCGCCTATCTGAAGGAATTCGTCGCCGGCACATCCTTTACCATGGATGACGTGACGAAAAGCTTCATCGCGCTGAAAACCAACGGGCTGGATGCCAGCCTGGGCAGCCTGAAGAATTACGGCGAAACAGCCGCTTCCATGGGCACCACCCTGGAAAAATATGTCGGTGCCGTCACCAATGCCGCCAAATCCAACTTTGATGGGCTGAAGGATTTCGGCATCAAGGTCACCGAACAGGGGGGCAAGGTCACCCTGGCCTATGATGGTGTCACCACCACCGTGTCGAAAAACAGCGACGCGGTGGTCAAGGCCCTGCAAAATATCGGCAAGGTCCATTTTGCCGGCGGCATGGACGAACAGACCGAGAGCCTGGGCGGCGCCCTGACGCGGCTGGGCACCAACGTTTCCCTGTTCATGGAAAAGATCGGCGAGGGCGGGCTGGCCCAGGCCGTGTCCAATCTGGCCAACTGGTTCGCTGACACCGCCGGTGGTTCCGACAACCTGGCCGAGAGCCTGAGCATCATGCTGACCAAGGTGACCGAACTGGTCCAGGGCGGTCTGCAATGGATGGCGGATAACCTGCCGCTGGTCATGGGGGGGCTGAGCGCCCTGTTCGGCGCGCAGATGCTGCTGGGCTTCGGCAGCCTGGTCAGCAGCATCAAAGCTGCCAGCGGCGCCATGGCCACCTTCAACGCCATTGCCTCCGCCAACCCGATCGGGCTGGTGATCTCCGCCCTGGGGCTGGCCGCCGGCGCCTTCATCAGCTATCGCGCCTCCGTGGGCACGCCGGACCCCAACACACCGGGGGCCGGGGCGGCTGGGGCGGCCGGGGCCGACGTGCCCGAGGAGAAGATTGACCCCACCGTGCGGCAGGCCATGGACCTTGCCAATAAACGGCACGACCCGCTGAACAAAACGCTGCGGAACACGACGCAGCAGGAACAGGCAAAGGCCCTGGAGACCCTGTATGCCGCCGTGGCCGATCAGGAAAAGGCCCGCGCCGAGAAAGTTCAGGAGGCCCTTGACGCCGACCTGAGGCTGGCAGAGCTTGCCAGACAGGGCACCAAAGACTGGGCGCAGAAATTCCAGTCGCGGTTTGATCAGATGTATAAAGATAAGCCGCAGACGTGGGATAATCTTATCCCGTCCCAAAGACCTAACGCTGGCCCAGAGGAATTGGCAAACGTCGCCTTTGCCAAGGCCTTCATCGAGAACAAGCGCCACCCGCTGAACACGCAGGCGGATGATAAGGCCCTTATCGATTACAAGGATGCCATCCGCATTCTGGAAGGGGCCAAGCCCGGTATCAAACCGGTGGAGAATAAGCCGCCGAAGCTGCCCACGCCCCCCAATGTGGCGAAGCAGGCCGAAGAGGATCAGGCGCTGAAAAATGCGCAGGAGCTGCTGGCGAAGGCGCAGAGTGATCTGGACAACCTTGCCAACGCCAAGAAGACGGAGGCCGAAAAGGCCTCGGCCCCCTTCTTGAAAACCCTGGCCGACCTGCGCGGCAGCCTGAAGGCCCTGCCCGTCGGATCGGCGGATTTTGAGAAGAACCTGACCCTTCAGGGCCAGGTTGCCGAAGCCGGGCGCATCGCCGGGCTGGATGCCCAAACCGCCGTCAACAAGGAAGGCGACACGGTGCTGCGCCAGGGCAGTGACCTGGATGAGCAGACACACGCCATGAAGGAGGGCCGCAAGGCCCTGGAAGAATATACCAAGAAGAAGAGGCAGGATGCCGAGCTGGACAAATTCCGGCTGGAGCTTCAGGCCGCCTGGGACAAGGGTTACCGCCAGGAAGGCAAAACCCTGGAAGACATCATCGAGGACTTCAAGAAAAAGCGCCAAGCCTTTGAAGAGACAACGGCGGCCTATGAAAATTCCCAGAAGGTTCTCTCCACCTTCGAAGGTATTTTCCAAAATGGCATGAACAGCGTCGGTGATACGCTGGTCAATTCCCTGATGAAGGGGGAAAACGCCTTGCAGGGCCTGAAGAATGTGGCGCTCAGCGTGTTCGACTCCATCGTCAAGGCGGCCATGCAGATGGCCATCATCAACCCGCTGCTGAACGCGATGGGGCTGAATGGCGGCACCCTGCTGCCCACCCTGTTCGCGGCCAATGGCGCCGCGTTTGACGGGGGCACGCCGGTCACCGCCTTTGCCAGCGGCGGCGTGGTGGGCGGCCCGACCTATTTCCCGATGAAGGGCGGGGTCGGCCTGATGGGCGAGGCGGGGCCGGAAGCCATCATGCCGCTGCGCCGCCTGGCCAATGGCCGCCTGGGCGTGGAAACCACCCGCCATGGCGGCGCCGGCGGTGGTGGCGGCATGGTGGTGAACATGCCGATCACCGTGCAGGGCAGCAGCGGCAACCGCACCGATGATGAAGCCTATGCCCGCATGGTGGGCAAATCCGTCCGTGATGCGGTGGATGCCCGTTTCTATGACCTGGTCACCAAGGAGTCCCGCTACGGGGGCACCTTCAACCGCGCATTCTGAGGCAGACCCATGACCGTCTTCGCGCCGCCCCAGCCGCCCAATGTCGGCTTTTCTGTCGAAAACACCATCCGCCTGTCGGTGGCGCAGTTCGGTGACGGCTATAGCCAGCGCATCGCCGACGGCATCAACAACCTTCAGCAAAGCACCAGCCTTTCCTGGAGCGCGCTGACGGCCGTGGAGGCCGACGCCATCGAGGGCTTCTTCAAGGCCCGCAGCGATGGCAGCGCCTTCACCTATACCCTGCCCGGCACCACAGGGGCCGTGCGCTGGATGATCGCGCAATGGACGCGCACGCTGGAAACGCCCGGCCTGTGGAACATCAATGCCAGCCTGACCAAGGTGTTCGACCTATGACCGACCAGACCCACGCCACCGACCCGTACCATGACAAGCAGCCGCGCCATCAGGTGCCGCCCGCCCTGCGCGCCGACAGCCAGCGGCTGACCCCCGGTCGCCGCGTCCACCTGTATGAATTGGATATGGGCGTCTTCGGGCTGGGCGTGGAACGGTTCTGCGCCGACAGCGAGGAAACCGCCCCCGTCAAATTCCGGGGCCATGAATTCCCGCCGGTGGCGATCCAGGCATCGGGCTTTGAATATTCCGGCCAGGGATCGGTGCCAACCCCGCGCCTGACGGTTTCCCTGATCAACACCGTCTTCAATGCGCTGGTGAATGATTATGATGATCTGATCGGCGCCCGGCTGACCCGCCTGCGCACCTTTGCCCATTTTCTGGATGGCGGGGCGCAGGCCGACCCCCATGCTGTGCTGATGCCCGACATTTATTATGTCGAACGCAAGGTGGTATCCGATGGCGTGACCATCGAATGGGAATTGTCGCCCAGCGTCAGCTATCAAAGCCGGATGCTGCCGGCGCGCCAGGTGTTCCGCGATACCTGCACCCACACATACCGCCGCTGGGACGCCCAGGCCGGCGCCTTTGATAACAGCAAGGCGAGCTGCCCCTATGCCGGCAGCAAATATTTCACCTATGACGGCACGCCCACCAGCAACCCGGCCGAAGACCGGCCCAGCAAACAATTGACCACCTGCTGCAAGCGGCGGTTCGGTGATGACGCCGTGCTGCCCACCCGCGCCTTCCCCGGCGTGGCCCGCATTAAGGCGTGACCGCCCCGGCGTGTTCGTATAACATACGGCGCACAGGAGGCCCGTATGTTTGACCCGTGCACGCTCGCCCGCGCCGAGATCGACCGTTTCAACGCCCATGTGCTGGCCTGTTATCCCCAGGAAGCCTGCGGCATCATCACCGGCGGCAGCTTTGTGCCGGTGCCCAATATCCACCCGGAACCGGAAGATCAATTCGCCATGGCCCCCGCAGACCAGCTGCGGCATGGGCCGGTGGAAGCGGTTGTCCACAGCCATATTGCTGGCCGGCACCACCCGGTGCCCAGCGCCCAGGACATGCGCCAGCAAATGGCCAGCGCCGTGCCCTGGGGCCTGGTCAGCACCGATGGCGAACAGGTTTCATCGCTGCTCTGGTGGGGGGATTTCCGGCTGGATGAACCGCTGATCGGGGCTGAATTCATCCACGGGGTGCAGGATTGTTACAGCGCCATCCGCAAATGGTACTGGCAGGAACGGCGCATCCGGCTGCCGGATTTCCCGCGCGACCATGAATGGTGGGCAGATGGCGGCAACCTGTACGAGACCGGCTTCCCGCAAGCCGGCTTTGTGGAGGTGCCGTTGCAGGATCTGGCGCATGGCGATGTGGTGCTGGGCCAGGTGCGGGCGCCCTGTTTGAACCATGGCGGGATCTATCTGGAGGGCGGGTTGATCTTTCACCACCTTCAGGAACGGCTGTCCCGCCGGGAATCGATCTATCCCTGGATGCGCTATGTGAAAAAGGCCTTGAGGTACGCAGGATGAAAACGGTCATTCTTCACGGGGCGCTGGCAGACAGCTATGGCGGCCCCTTCACCCTGGATATCCACACGCCGCTGGAAGCCTTCCGCGCGCTGGGGGCCAACCTGCCCGGCTTCTGGCCGACGGTGCGCGATGGCGCCTATCAGATTGTTGCCGGCGATATGGATACCGGCATGGAAGTGGACAGCGAATTGCTGGGGCTGGGCCTGGGCCGGTGCAATGAACTGCACATCGTGCCGGCGCTGGCCGGCGGCGGCCGGGGCGCCGGCAAGGTCATTCTGGGCGTGGCGCTGATCGCCGCCGCCTGGTGGGCGGCCCCCCTGGTGACGGCTGGCGGGGCAGCGGCGGCCGGCGGGGCAGCGGCTGGCGGGGCAGCGGCGGCCGGCGGGGCCGCCGTTGGCTCCATCGCCTGGAGCGCCCCTGCGCTTCTGGGCCTCAATTTTGGCCAGATTGCCGTGATGGGCGGCATGATGGCCCTGGGCGGTGTCGCCCAGATGCTGGCGCCGACCCCCAAGGTTGCCCAGGCGCGCGACCGCAACGAAAGCTTTCTGTTCAACGGGCCGGGCAATGTCTCGACCCAGGGTGGTGCCGTTCCCCTGGTCTATGGCGAATTCATCACCGACAGCACCGTCGTTTCCCAGGGGATCGACAGTGAAAGCATCCGCACCTTTGACAGTGACATCGTTCTGCCGGGTGACGGCTGGAACGGTTACGACGCCCGTTGATGAGGCCAGCCATGCGCGCAACGATCCAGGGTTCCGGCAGCAAGAAGGGCAAGACGCCCATTGAAGCCCCCAACACCCTGCGGGCCAAGGCCGTGGCCCGCGTCATCGACGTCATCTCCGAAGGGGAGATTGCCGGGCTGGTGAATGGGAAGAAATCCATCTTCTTTGATGATACGCCGCTGGAAAACAAGGATGGTTCCAGCAATTTCCAGGGCGTGGAAACGGTGCTGCGCTATGGCCTGCCGGATCAGGATTTCATCCCCGGCTTCCCGGCGGCGGAAAACCCCGTCGGCGTGGGCAGCCGGGTGGTGACCAAGGGGCCACAGCCCGGCCCCTATACGGCCACCATCAATTCACCGTCGGTCAATGCGGTGCGGGTGACGCTGGCCTTTGCCACCATGACGGACCTGAACGAGAAGACGGGCGATCTGAACGGCTCATCGGTGCAGATTGCCATCGATGTGGCCCCGATTGGCGGGATCTATAAAGAGGCGCTGACCGCCACCATTTCCGGCAAGAATACCAGCCCCTATCAGGAAAGCTTCCGGGTGGAACGGCCGGCGGGCGTGACCGCCGGCTGGCAGTTCCGGGTGCGCCGCCTGACCGATGACAGCACCCGCGCCACCCTGAACAACCAGATGACCGTGGCGCAATATACAGAGCTGACGGATGGCAAATTCAGCTATCCCGACACGGCCCTGGTTGCCCATACGATCAATGCCGAACAGTTCGGCAGCGGCATCCCCACGCGCGCCTATCATATTTATGGCATCAAGGTGCAGGTGCCGGTCAATTATGACCCGCAGACCCGCACCTATACCGGCATCTGGGACGGCACGTTCAAGCGGGCCTGGACCTGCAATCCGGCCTGGATCATGTATGATCTGCTGGTCAATGACCGCTATGGCATGGGCGACACCATCAACCCTGAACAGGTTGATAAATGGGCGCTGTACCAGATCGGCCAATATTGCGACCAGCTGGTGCCCGATGGTTTTGGCGGCCAGGAACCGCGTTTCCGTTTCAATGGCGTGATCAAGAACCGGGAAGAGGCGCTGCGCGTGGTGCAGTTTGTCGCTTCCTGCTTCCAGGGCATTTCCTATTGGGCGTCGGGTGCCGTCACGGCCGTCTGCGACCAGCCCAAAGACCCGGTGAAGCTGGTCACCGCCGCCAATGTCATCAATGGCCGTTTCACCTATGCCGGCACGCCGCGCAGCCAGCGCTATACCGTGGCCTATGTCACCTGGAACGACCCCACCGACATGTGCCGCCCGGCGGTGGAACCGGTGGAGGCCGATCCCGAACATATTGCCCGGTATGGCATTCAGGAAACCTCCATCACCGCGCCCGGCTGCACCAGCCGGGGCCAGGCGCACCGGTTCGGCAAATGGCATCTGGATACCGGCATCACCGCCACCCAGACAGTGAATTACACCGCCGGCATGGACCATGCCGATGTGATGCCCGGCGATATCATCGCCGTGGCCGACCCGAAATTTGCCGGCGTGCGCATGGGCGGCCGGCTGGTGGCGGTGGATGCCAGCAGCGCCACCCTGGATGCCCCCATCACCCTGGCGGCGAACCACACCTATCGCATCTCCATGGTGTTGCCGGATAATCAGGTGGCGGAACGCGTCATCACCAATGGGCCCGGCACCCATACGCTGATCAACTGGGCCGAGGCGCTGCCGGTTGCGCCCATCACCGGCGCCATGTTCGTGATCACCGGCACCGACATTGCCCCGCGCCAGTTCCGCGTGCTGACGGTGAAGGAGGAAGAGGATAATCCGGGCCTGTTCCAGGTCACCGCCCTTTTCCACGATCCGACCAAATTCGCCCGCGTCGAACAGAACCTGAAGCTGGAACCCAGCCCCTATCAGCGCATTGACAAGGGCATTGGCGGCGTCGGCAACCTGACCATCAGCGAGGAAAGCTCCCGCACGCCGGGGGGCACCAACAAGCGGCTGAGCCTGTCCTGGGACAAGCCGGCGCGCGGCATGGTCAGCCATTATTTCGTGCAATATGACCGTTCCAGCGCCGGCCTGTCAGAGCCGATCCAGGTCTATGGCCAGAATTACATCATCGAAGATGCGGTGGACGGATCATGGGTCTTCCATGTCTGGGCCGTTTCCATTTTCGATCTGGCCGGCCCGGTCACCCGCAGCAACCCCTATGTGCTGGACAGCAGCGCCAAATCGGACCTGAAGCCGCCCCTGAACCTGACGGTGGCGGGCGGCGGCAATGCCTTTACCGGCCGCGATCTGGTGTTCACCTTCGATCCCCACCCCGACAATGCCGGCATGGCGCCCGGCCTGGTGCAGGCCGGTTATGTGGTGGAGGTGCGCAACCCGCTGGATAATGCCCTGTTGCGCACCTGGGTGGTGGAAGAGATGGAAAGCGCCCGCAAGGGCGTGACCTATTATTATGATGATAACCGCAATGATGCCGGCGGCGCGCCGCTGCGCCGGCTGAAGGTGCAGGTCTTCGCCCGCGACACGTTCGGCCGGATCAGCGAAACCAGCACGGCAGAGATTTTCGACAATCCGGTGCCGGCCCCGGTGAACCCCACCGTCACGCCCGGCCTGGGGCTGGTATCGCTGCTCTATACCAGCACCGACCCGGATGTGGCGGGGGCAGAGCTGCACCTGTCCACCAGCAAGGGCTTCAGTCCGGGCCCCGGCACGCTGGCGGCCGACGGGCCGCAGCTGCCGCTGACGGCCAGCGTCAATGGCGGCGTCACCTATTATGGGCGGCTGGGCCTGTATGACAGTTTCGGCCGCACGGGCATGGGCTATTCCCCGGAATTCAGCTTCACCGCCCGCGATGTCGGCCTGCTGGATCTGACCGCCTCGTCACAGGTGTTCAAGCTGGCCGCCAACGGCACGGCCAGCCCGGCCAGCATCGATTTCACCGCCAACCCGCGCGGCCTGACCGGCGGCACCCTGACCTGGCAGGTGACCGCCGGCAACGCCACGCTGACCAGCCTGGGCAATAACCGCCGCCTGGATGCCGCCAACCTGACCAGCGACACGGCCACCATCCAGGCCAGTTACAGCCTGAATGGCCAGACCTATCAGGACAGCATCACCGTCGCCAAGTTGAAGGACGGGGTGAACACCATCAATGTGCTGCTGAGCAACGAGGCGCAGGCCGTGCCGGCCGATGCCAATGGCACGGTGACCAGCCTGAACGGGGCCGAAACCCTGGTCACCGTGTTCCAGGGCACCAGCGACGTGACCGACGCCTGGAGCTTCACCGGCAGCGCCAGCAATTGCAGCTTCACCCAGCCCGCCAAACAGCGGTTCGTTGTCACCGCCCTGACGGCCGATGCCGGCCATATCGACATCACCGCCACCGACGGCAAGGGCGCCAGCATCACCCGCCGCTTCAACCTGACCAAGGTGCGCACAGGCGCCACCGGGCCGGCCGGCAGCGATGCCAAGCTGGCGGTGCTGACATCGAACAGCCAGACATTCCGCATCGACAAGAATGGCAATGTCACGCCCAGCGCCATCACCCTGACCGCCACCGGGCAGCGGCTGAATGGCAGCCCCAGCTTCACCGTCATTTCCGGCAAAGTCACGCTGACCGGCAGCGACACCACCCGCACCCTGTCCTATGACAAGATGGAAACCGATGCGGTCTCCATCAAGCTTGACTGGGACGGGCAGACCGACACCCTGTCCATCGTGAAGCTGCGCGAAGGGGCAGACGGGGCCAATGGTGCCGATGCCATCACCGCCATTCTGACCAACGAGGCGCACACCCTGGCGGCCAGCCCCAGCGGGGTGGTGGGTTCCTATGCCGGGGCCAGCACCCGGATGCTGGTGTTCCAGGGCACAACCGATGTGACCAGCGCCTGGAATATCAGCATCGGCGGGACAAGCACGGGCATCGTCGCCAGCATGGCCAATGGCACCGTCAGCGTCACCAGCATGAGCGGTGACGATGGCTATGTTGACGTCACCGCCACCCGCAGCGGCTATACCGCCATCAGCAAACGTTTCTCCCTGACCAAATCCAAGACGGGGGCCACCGGGCCAACCGGGCCGACAGGCGCCACCGGGCCGGCCGGCAGCGATGCCAAGCTGGCGGTGCTGACATCAGACAGCCAGACATTCCGCATCGCCAAGAATGGCAATGTCACGCCCAGCGCCATCACCCTGACCGCCACCGGGCAGCGGCTGAATGGCAGCCCCAGCTTCACCGTCATTTCCGGCAAAGTCACGCTGACCGGCAGCGACACCACCCGCACCCTGTCCTATGACAAGATGGAAACCGATGCGGTCTCCATCAAGCTTGACTGGGACGGGCAGACCGACACCCTGTCCATCGTGAAGCTGCGCGAAGGGGCAGACGGGGCCAATGGTGCCGATGCCATCACCGCCATTCTGACCAACGAGGCGCACACCCTGGCGGCCAGCCCCAGCGGGGTGGTGGGTTCCTATGCCGGGGCCAGCACCCGGATGCTGGTGTTCCAGGGCACAACCGATGTCACGGCCAGCTGGACGATCAGCATCAGCGGCAGCACCGGCGCCACCGCCACCATGGCGAATGGTGAAATCACCGTCACCGACATGACGGCGGACAGCGGCTATGTGGATATCACCGCGACCCGCAGCGGCTTTACCACCATCAACAAGCGCTTCTCCCTGACCAAATCCAAGACGGGGGCCACCGGGCAGACCGGGCCGACCGGGCCAAAAGGCGGCGATGCCAAGCTGGCGGTGCTGACATCGGACAGCCAGACATTCCGCATCGCCAAGAACGGCACTGTCACGCCCAGCATCATCACCCTGACCGCCGCCGGGCAGAATCTGGGCGGCGCGCCAAGCTTCACCGTCATTTCCGGCAAAGCCACGCTGGCCGGCAGCGGCACCACCCGCACCCTGTCCTATGAAAAGATGGAAAGCGAGGCGGTCTCCGTCAAAATCGACTGGGACGGGCAGACCGACACCCTGTCCATCGTGAAGCTGCGCGAAGGGGCGGATGGGGCCAATGGGGCCAATGGCGCCGACGCCATCACCGCCATTCTGACCAACGAGGCGCACACCGTCCCGGCCGATGCCAATGGCAATGTCGCGTCCTTTGGCGATGCCTGGACCCAGATGGTGGTCTATCAGGGCATCCGGGACGTGACCAATGACTGGATGCACAGCGCCAGCGCCGGCCCCGGTGTTGCTGTGACCTCCCAGGGCAACACGCACTATGTCACCGCCCTGTCCCAGGATACGGGCTATGTGAATGTGTATGCCGCGCGGGGCGGGGTCACCCTGACCAAACGGTTCACCATTACCAAATCCCGCACAGGGGCCACCGGGCAGACGGGGCCGACCGGGCCAAAAGGCAGCGATGCCAAACTGGTGGTGCTGACCTCTGACAGCCAGACCTTCCGCATCGCCAAGAACGGCACTGTCAGCCAGGGCACCATCACGCTGACGGCCAAAGGCCAGAACCTGAGCGGCAAACCCAGCTTCAGCGTCACCAGCGGCGGCACCCTGCGCGATGCCGGCAGCAACCCGGCCGCCAGCAGCTACAGCCAGAGCCTGGCCTTTGCCGAGATGACCAGCGACGCGGTCTCCGTCACCGTGACCTGGGACGGGCAAAGCGACACCCTGTCCATCGTGAAGCTGCGCGAAGGGGCAGACGGGGCCACGGGTGCCCCTGCGCTGACCGCCTTCCTGACCAACGAGGCCCACACCCTGGCCGCCGATGTTAACGGGGCCGTTGGCAGCTTTGCAGGCTGCACCACCCAGATGCTGGTGTACCAGGGCATCACGGACACCACAAACCTGTGGACCTTCTCCATCGCCATGCCGGGCGGCATCAACGCCACCCTGTCCGGCAACACGGTGGACGTCACTGCGCTGTCCGGCGACAGCGGCTTCGTGGATATCTCGGCTGACCGGGGCGGGTTTGCCCGCGTGACCAAGCGCTTCTCCGTGGTCAAATCCAAGACCGGGACGGCTGGCGCCAACGGGAATAACGGCACCTCTGTCCGGCTGGAATACAGCGCTGATCAGGTCAACTGGTACGCCGCCATCAACGATACCCGCGTCTTCGCGCGTGAGGTTTTCACGGCGGTCGATGGCAAAATCACCTATGGCACGCCGTTCCGCATCATTGGCCAGAATGGGGCCAACGGGCAGACCGGCACGCGGGGCAATGTGCAGACCTTCCGCTGGATCAACTGGTGGGGATGGAGCGATGACGAAGCGCGGGAAGCGGTAAAACTGATGTCCGGCGGTCTGCCGCTCTATATGGATACGGTGACCCTGTATAACGGCGAATACAAATATGCCGAAACCCGCTATTTCGACGGCAGCAATTGGACCGGCGTGGGCACCGTTCTGAACGGCAACCTGCTGGTGAACGGGTCGGTGGCAGCGGAAAAATTGCAGGTCAACAGCCTGCGCGCCGTCACCGGCACCATCGGCAACTTCACCGGCAGCGGCGGGGACCGGATGGAACTGTCCGATGACGGTATCCGGATCTACAGCGGCAACATTCTGCGCGTCAGCCTGGGGAAACTGTCATGAGCTGGGGCCTGTCCGTCTATCTGGCCGATGGCACCACCCGGCTGATCTCACCAGAGGATCTGGGGGCCCTGTATGTGGGCAGCTTCAGCGTTGCCGCCGGCGAGAGCCGCACCTTCACCTTTAATGGCAGCGACGGCCTGCCCAACCTGTCCGGCCGGTCCATCCGGGTGCTGCAACAGGTGGCCGGCTCGCATAGCTGGCAGATCAGCAGCCAGAACCCGCCCACGCTGACCGTGACCGCCGGCGTATTCAATCCGGGGAAGGGCGTTTTCTCCAAACTGATGGTGTTCGCGGTATGAGCTATGGCCTGCAAATCACCAATGCCAATAGCGAGTTGGTCATTGATGAACGGTTCCGCGTGCCCAGCCTGCTGGGCCGCCTGGCCGTCAACCCCCAGCCCTACAGGGTCGAGCCGTTCGGCACCCGGTATTTCCAGTTCCACGCCCTGACCAGCAGTGCCGCCAATGGGCAGGTTGACCCGCTGACCTTCTGGACCATCCCGGAAACCGGGGATGATACCTGGTATTGTCTGGAAACCGCCCCCGACACCCAAAGCGCCATCATCGTGGCCCGGTCCAGTCCTGGCGGCACCTATCCCCTGCCCGACGCCTATGTGTTTGCGACCCAGGGGCAGGCGCGGAGCGGCGAGAGATACGGCCTGCGTGTCTTCACCCCCGGCGGGGGCATCTGTTTTGACAGCGGGCTGCCGCACCTGTCCATCAAACAAATTTCCCCCTATTTCGGCTATCCGGCCGAAACGACGGATGAGCAAAGCGTGGTTTTCGGCAGCCTGCCGGGCACGCCGGCCTTTTTCATCCCCCCTTATCACAGGCTGAGTGCCCGAGCGCGCCCCAACGACCCCAAACAGGCCACCAGCGGGGAATATTTCGGCTTTGTCCGGCGTAGCGGCAGCACCCTGTTCTGCCGCCTGCTGCAAACCCTTGAAACCATGGAAGATGGTCCCGTCGGCTACACTATCACCTATGGCGCCCGCACCGGCCTGTTCAGCCCCGTCATCGATGCCGCCCTGTATGCCGCCCCCAGCGGCGGCACCGGCATTGGCGGCGACGCCCCGCGCTATACGTTGAGCAGCAATACCAGCAGCGTCAATGAAGGCGGCATCGTGACCTGGACCTTCCAGGCGCAGAATACCAGCCAGACCCGTTTCGATTACAGCATCACCGGCATCAGCGCCGATGACCTGGAAAGCGGCACGCTGACCGGCACGCTGACCCTGGATGCCCAGGGCATTGCCACCCACGCCGAAACCCTGAAGCAAGACGTCAGCTTTGGCGAAGGACAGGAGACGCTGTATTTCAACATTGCCGGGCTGAGCAGCGCGGTGGTGGTGAATGACACCTCCGTGGCGTCGGAATCCTATTATTTCAGCAATGCGCCCGGCCTGCTGTCGGAAGGGGACGAAGGGACCATCACCCTGCATTCCCGCAATATCCCCACACCGCGCACCATCACCTTTGAATTGGCCCCCCCGACAGGCGGCGGCACCCCGGCCGGATCGGCGGATGTGACGCTGGGCGAAACCCTGTCCTATCAGCCGGTCGGCAATTTCGATCACACGCTCACCTATAAGGTGGCGGCCGACGCCCTGACCGAAGGCACCGAATGGTTCCGGGTGGTGGCGAAACATAATGGGGCGGTGATCGCCACCACCGGCAATATCCAGATCAGCGATACATCGCAGAGCAGCACCGGCGGCTATACCAGCGCCACCATCAGCGGCCATAAGATGCTGCCGGCAACAGACCCCTATATCTTCGATAGTCCCAACAACTCGGTCTGGGTCGTAGAAGATGATAATGTCTTCGTCTATCTGACAATCACCATCAATCAGGGGGGGGCCGACACCCCCGTTGTCTGGAAACTTTCCTCAGACACCAACAACAATGCCAGCACCAATGATTTTGAGATTATGCCCCTGGTGCGCCCGCCCAGGGATGGCATGACGGATCAGCAGGCGCAGCTTTACCTGGCCATCTATGGTGACCTGAAAGCCGCCTTTGGCGCCAGCAACGTGGCTGCCGCCAAGCAGCATTGGTACAATAACGGCTTTAATGAAAAACGCATGGTGCCCTCCGATATTCTGCCGGGGGCCAACACCGGCACCGTCTATACCGGCGTGGTGGACCCCGATCTGCCACAGGAAGCCCGGCTGATGCTGCGTCCCAAGCGGGACGACACTGTCGAGAACAACGAAAATCTGACCATCACCATTCCGGGCACCAGCGCCAGCTTCACCATCATCATCGAAAACGACGATAGAGGGACCGCGTAACAATGCTGGCCGCCCTGTTTGTTGACAGCCTGCCCGCCCTGGCACGGTTCCTGTACGGGCCGGAGGGGGCGGCGGCGCTGGCCGAGGCAACCGGGCGGGCGCAGAGCCTGTTCGGCAGCGCCGACCCCGCCCTGCTGAAAAGCCGGGCGGCGGACGGGGCCGGGCGCGCGGCCCTGCGCCAGGCGCTGCTGCCGCTGCTGGCCCGGCTGGAGAATGAGGAGCGCCAGCGCCAGCAGGCCGAACTGCTGGCCCTGATCAGCGAGCTGGTGGCCGCCCAGGCCCGCGACGGGGCCGGGGCGCGGCCCGGCGGGCGCGGCCAGTTCCGCGCCGATCTGCTGGCCTATGCCGCCATCGCCGGCTTTCTGGGCTGTCTGGTCGGGCTGTTCGTGGTGGACCTGCCCGGCACCGGCGCCAACAAGGACATGCTGATGATCATGTTCGGCAACCTCGCCACCCTGGTGGGCATGGTCTATACGTTCGAATTCGGCTCCAGCCGCGGATCGACCGACAAGAATGGCCAAATGTCCACCCTGTTGGGCATGGTGAAGAAAACCAGCTGATCGGCATTTCCCCGTTACAGTCCCGAAAATAGGATATATTTCCCAATATCCGACCCGCCGGACAGCGGATTGTCCGCCCCAGCGGAAGCCGCTTGTCGTGCGGGAGATTCCGGGATACAAATCGCGCGTCAACCAGACGCCCAAGGAGGGGCATGATGCTGTTGAAACCGGCCGTCTTCCGCCAGGGGGATGCCTATTGCGCCGCGCCGCCCGGCAATGGCCGCCATCCTGATCCTGATCACCACCCCCACGCCCCATCGCCTGGGGCCATGGTCATATTCAAGCCGCATGAGCCGCCCGGCGCCTGAGGGAACGCATACCCCCCTGGATCGGTCACGATCCAGGCCGGCGACCGCCGGCCCGCGGGCACGTGCCCGCTGTCAAGCCAAGGGCGCCTTATACCAACGGTCATAATTCATGACCGTTGGTACGGCGGCGACCGCCGCCGCGCCGATTGGTAGCGGCGTAGCCAAGCCAGCGGATGCTGGCGCCGGCGACTGAGGGGCGCGAAAGCGTGACCATCGGTCATGATTTCGTGCCGCTGGTATTATGCGCCGGCCCGGCGCCTGAGGGAACGCATACCCCCCCTGGATCGGTCACGATCCAGGGGAATTAATATAACCATCGAGTCACACCCAAGGAGGGGTTGATGGGAAAATCGGTACTGGCGCGGATATTGCCCCTGGTGGAACATGATGTCAGCGTGGCCCGGCTGCTGGCCCAGATCGCCTATTGGCATCCGAAAATGAAAATCACCAAGGCGGGCCAGAAATGGATCGCCAAAACGCGCGAAGAATGGATGCGGGAAACCGGCCTGACCCGCCACCAATATGACCGGGCGCTGCGCCGGCTGAAGGAACGCCGGCTGATTTATACGGCGCGGTTCAAGTTTCTGGGCCAGCCGATCACGCATCTGTGCCTGACCGAAGATGGGGTGGGTTGCCTGGGTCCGGCGGCCCCGCACATGTCCGGTGCGCCGGACAAGCCCCCGTCCGCAACAGCGGATTCGCCAATAACAGTCAATACCGGCAAAGAATACAGACAGAAAACCGGCGGGGCGGTGGCCCCGCAGCCATCAGACCCTGTGCTGTCCCTGATCAACGGGGGCAAGGCCGCCCTGGCCCCCATCGCCACCGCCCCACACCCCAGCGGGCTGGATGACTGGCAGGGGGCGTGGCTGGCGGCCCATGCGCTGGCCTTCCCCGGTGAATATGCGCGGCCCTTCACCCAGAAACAGCGCGGCCAGCTGAAGCTGCTGTGCCATTGTTTCCCGGCGGGGATGGACCGGGCGGCGGCCCTGGCCCGGCTGGTGACCGACTGGCAGGGCTTCACCCAGTTCGCCAAGGATCATATGGGGGCCTTCAACCTGCCCATGCGGCCGGATATGGGCTTTGCCACCAAATATGCGCAGGCGGCGGTGAATTTCGTCGCCCAGCAGCAGCAGCCGGCCATCCCCCGGCCCCGTTCCACCCTGCCCCGGCCGGCCAGCGCGGTGGCGGCGGCCATCCCCACCCCGCCCGTGCCCGCGCCCGTGCCGACCCCCGGCGGCCATGGGCCGGAGCCCAAGGCCAGCCTGGACGATGTTCTGGCCATCTTCGGAGAGATTGAATGACCGGGCTGGTCGAAGACCCCTATGCCAGCGGCATTCTGGACCGGGTGCACCATGCAAGGCTGGTGGCGGATATCGACCGGATCGCCCGGCAGGCCGGCATTCCCCGCCGCTATATCTGGACCCCGCTGGCCAACAATGTCTCGGCGGCGGAACAGGGCTGGGTGCGACAGTTCCACCAGCATGGGGCGGCCGGCCTGTGCGGGCTGTTGCTGGTGGGCAAGCCCGATGGCATCAGCCACCGCATGGCCAGCATCACCGGGGCGCTGCTGCGCAATTTCGTTGATGCAAGGCTGGTCACCCTGCAAGACCTGCTGGCCCAGGCGCGCGACGGCAGTGCCGTTAACTGCACCTGTCTGGCCGTGCCCAATTTCGGCATGACCGACGGGTCAAAGCTGCCGGTCTGGCAAACCGCCGGCCTGCTGGGGGTGCTGACCGAACGGTTCCAGGCCAACCGGCAGACGGTGCTGCATGTGCCCTCGCTGGAAAAGGCGGGGCATGAATGGGGGGCGGCGGTGCGTGACCATCTGGAAAGCTGCTTCACCCCGGTGCAGCTATGAATGGCGCCGTGACGCTGGGGCGCAAGCTGCTGGCCAGCATCGCCAGCCAGGGCCGCATCGCCGATGTGGTGGGGTGGGGCGACCTGTCCTATCTGTTCAGCGGGGGGGAAGCGGCGATCTATCGCTTCATCCGCGACCATGCGCGCAAGTTCGGCACCCTGCCCACGCGCGACACCATCCAGGCCCATACCGGCGAATCGCTGCCCGATCATGTGCCGGAAACCCCGGCCTATTGGCTGGAACGCAAGACGCAGCATTTTGTCGAAACCAGCCTGAAGCGCATTGTCGAAGAAACTGGGCAGAAATTCCTGACCGGGCCCGGCAAAGACCCGCTGAAGGCGCTGGACCATCTGCTGGCCGAAGCCATGGCCCTGTCGGTGCGGCGCCATGCCGGCAACCTGTTTGATTTCCGCGATGCGCTGAACCTGATCCTGCCCAATTATGTCAAGGCGGCGCGGGGGGAGGAAAAGCACGGCATCCTGATGGGCTGGCCCACCCTGGATGGCATGACCAACGGGCTGTTGCCCGGCGATCTGGTTTCCTATGTCGGCCGGCCGGCGGCCGGCAAAACCTTTCAGCTGCTGTTTTCCGCCCATTATGCCTGGTGGGTGCAGCATAAACGCGTGCTGTTCGTTTCCATGGAAATGGCCACGCCGGTCATTGTGGAACGGCTGTCGGCCATGCACAGCCAGGTGGGGCTGACCCCGCTGTCGCAGGGGGCCCTGACCAGCGCCGGGGTGGGCCGGTTGAAACAGGGGCTGGTGGCGGTGAAGGGGGCGGACCAGCCGTTCTGGATTCTGGATGGCAACCTGACCAGCACGGTGCAGGACATCATCCTGTATGCCCGGCAACTGGCGGCGGAATGCATCTATATCGACGGGGCCTATCTGCTGAAACACCCCACAGAGCGCGACCGTTACCGCCGGGTGGCGGAAAATGCCGATCTGATCAAATCGGAACTGACACCCATCGGCCCGGTCACCGCCTCCTGGCAGTTCAAACGCTCGGAAAACCGCCGGCAGAAACAGAAGGAAGGCTATGATCTGGATGATATCGCCTATGCCGACGCCATCGGCCAGCTCTCCTCCCTGGTGCTGGGGCTGTTTCAGGAAGAAAGCGTGGAAACGCTGAACCAGCGGCGCGTCTCCATTCTGAAGGGCCGCAAGGGGGAAGTGGGGGAATTCAACATTCTCTGGGACTTTCAGCGCATGAATTTCCAGGAGGTCGAACCACAGATCCCCGTGGATCTGCGGTTCGTTTAGGCACACCATGCTGTATCGCTTCCTCACAGCACTGGGAATTCAGCCGCTGCCCAGCCGGCGGGCGGGGTGGGTGGTGACGCGCTGCCCGCTGGCGCCGCTGCGCCACCAGCGGGGGACCGATAACAACCCTTCCTTCGGGTTCCGCGTCGGGGCGGGCGGCGGGCGCTGTCACTGCCTGGCCTGCGGCTATTCCGGCACGCTGGCCCGGCTGGTGGCCGATCTGCGCCAGGCGGTGCAGCATCAGGGTCTGGCGCTGGCGGCGGATTTCGCCGCGGCAGAGGCCCTGATCGAGGCGGCCGGCGGCCAGGCGGGCGGGTTATCGCTGGGTGACACCGGGCCGGATATCGAGGCCCTGGCCAATGGTGCCAGGGCGGCAGAGCATCTGTTTCCCGAATGGTGGCTGAACCAGTTCCCGCCGGCCCACCACCAGGGGCAGCTGCACCCCTATCTTCAGGCGCGCGGGGTGGATATCGCCACCGCCATCGCCCTGGATATCCGTTTCGATGCAGGGCGGCAGCGCATCTGCTTCCCGATCCGCGATTTCAACGGCTTTCTGCGCGGGCTGCATGGGCGCAGCATTCTGCCCGACGGGCAGCCGCGCTATCTGATGTATCGCCATGGCGGGCAGAATTGCCCCTCCATCTGGCATGGGGAAAGCTGGCTGGACCCGGATCGGCCGGTTTTGATCGTGGAAAGCGTTTTCGATGCGGCCCGCGTCTTCCCGCATTACCCCAATGTGGTGGACCCGCTGACCGCCGATCTGATGCCGGAGAAAATCAGGCGCCTGTCCGGCTGTGCCGAATATCTGCTGCTGTTCGATAATGATCCGGCGGGCCAGGCCGCACGGCGCAAGCTGCGCCAGGCCTGGGCCGGGGCGCGGCTGCGCGATCTGTATCTGCCCGCCGGGTACAAAGACCCCGGCGAGGCCCCGCCCGCGCTGTTGGCCAGCCTGTTGGGCACCCTGGCGTCACCTTCCGCCGAATTCCGCCTGTGATAAAGTATCGTCATCTCCCTGGATCGTGACCGATCCAGGGAGATGACGCGTTCCCGCAGGCGCCGGGCGGGCGCATCCGCGCCCTTGGCTCACGCGCCCATGCGCGGCCAGGGCGGGGACGGAAGAACGGTGCAATCAATTGCACCGACCGGTGGGGAGGGAGGGGGCATCGACCGGGGGGATTCATACCAAGGGGCATGGGACATGACCCTTGGAGGCCGGCGACCGCCGGCCCGGCGCTTGGTAGCGCCGTAAGCCAAGCTGCCGGAGGCAGCGCCCGGCGCCTGAGGGAACATATAAACACCAAGGGGCATGTCCCATGCCCCTTGGTATCACGATTCCTCCACCGTGAGGTTGAGATAGGGGAAGCGCTGTTCAAACTCCTCCAGCACGCGTTCCCAGCCCAGCTCTGTCATCAGGGGGCCGATCGCATCCGCCGGGGCGGCGGCAGCCCCGCCCTTCAGATAGAGGAGGGCGATATGTTCCAGGGCGGCGGTATCGTTGCTGTTCCCGGTTTCCGCCTTGGCCCGTTCCAGCGCTGAGCGCACCGACTCTTTCTGCTGGGTCAGCAGCTTGAAGGTCATTGTGGTCACCTTGCCGGGGCTGCCATCGGCGCTGCCCGTGGTCTGGTCGGCCTTGGCCGGGGCCGTGTCCTGCATGGCGGCGATCTGGGCCTGGATCTGCAAGGTGGTGGATTCCCGCGCCAGCTGGGCCCATTCATCCACATTATCCGGCGTCAGGATCGGCACCAGATCCTTCAGCTTGGTCCAGCCCACGCCCTGCACCTTTTCCCAGGGGATGCCGCTGTTGACCAGGCCGTTATAGATGGCGATCAGATAGACGGCCTTGCGATATTTGATGCCATATTCGGCCTGCACATAATCGCGCAATGTCGCATAGCCGCCAAACCAGCCCTTGGCCTGCACCAGCGCCAGCACGCCGCCCAGGCGGAATTCATCAAAGCTCTGCTGTTCCAGAATGGCGCGGATCAGGTGCGGCACCTGTTCCGCCGTCAGGGTTTCCAGCGCCTGCGCCGTGTTGGAAATGGGGTCCGCCTCGATCACCTCCCCCGTCAGCGCGGCAGAGGTGACCAGGGCGCCGGTGCTGGCCGGGGCGACGGCGGGGGCGACGGCGGGGGCTGACACGGGCAGGGGGGCCGGGGCCGCCGGCGAAGGGGGGGCATGTTCCCCGGTCAGGAAGGCCAGAATATGCTGACGCTTCTCTTCCACCTTGAATTTCTTCCAGTTTTCCGGCGCGGTAAAGCCGTTCAGGCCGGTAATGAAACTGTCCATCGCCCGGGCTGTCATGGTGCTGACGCGGCTGATATTGGCGGCCAGGGTATCGGTGGCGGGGTCATCCCCGGCCATGGCCAGTGGGGCGCCTGCGCTGCCCGCCGCCTCTGCCCCCTGAATGCCGGCCGGCGGGCTGGCAATCTCCTGCGCCAGCGTGGCGGCCTTGGTGCCTTTTTTCAGGAGTTCGATGGTGGCAGACATGGGAACGGGTCCTTCCGATGGGATGGCACGGGTGGCTGACGGCCCGGCATGGCCAGCCCCATGCCGGCCAGCCCCGAACCGGTGCCCGTGGGCTGGTTTTGGGCAGCATAACCGCTGTGCCGACGAATCGCCAGCATGGTTGGTGGCTTCTGCAACCGGTTCCGGGCCAGCCGCGGACGCGCCCGCCCGGCGTCTGAGGGAACATATAAACACCAAGGGTCATCTCCCATGACCCTTGGAGGCCGGCGACCGCCGGCCCGGCGCTCGTGCGCCGCAAGCCAAGCCCGCGGATGCGGGCGCCCGGCGCCTGAGGGAACGCAAAAACCTCCCCGGATCGGTCACGATCCAGGCCGGCGACCGCCGGCCCGCGCCCCCATGGGCGCGTAAGCCAAGGGCGCGGACGCGCCCGCCCGGCGTCTGAGGGAACGTGAAATACCCTGCATCGGTCACGATCCAGGGGGACTGATGCCTGAGCCAGAATTATAGGAATTAAATCTTACAATCACCTGACGGGCCGGGGGTTTCCCGTTGTGGCCTGGGGGGAGAATGATCGGTTGAACAGGTCAGTGATCCTGCTTCTTGGGCTTGCCCAAATGGGTTGCGAATGGTACGTTTGGACACATTCCAAGGAGGGAAACCATGAGCTACAGCTCTGATATTGCAATGAACGACCGTAATCTGTCGACGGTACAAGTATCCCATTGGCTGCAGGTACCTGTCCGGACGGTGACATCTCTGGCTGTGGCTGGGGCCTTGCCGGGTGCTTTCCGGGTTGGCCGGCACTGGCGTTTCAGTGAAAAGCAGCTTTTGGAGTGGAGGAACGGTCAGTGGGCAGCGTCTACAAGCGCGCAGGCAGCAGGTTCTGGTGGGTCCGATACACTGACGAGCATGGAAAAGCTGTACGTCGATCTGCTGAAACCGAAGTCGAAAAAGAAGCTTGGAAGTTTCTAAATCGGGCTGAGGAAGAGATTACGCGCCTGCGCGCGAATAATGGCAAGGTTCGATATCGTTCTGCTGCGGCGTCATATTTGATGACGCTGGAGAAGCCGAACACGCGGAAGAGCTATATATCTTTTGCCCGTCGGTGGGAACCGATTGTGGGTGATTTATATCTGCATGAAATCACGCGGGAACATATTGTCCGTTATATTGCGCAGCGGCGGGAAGAGGCGGCCGCGCGTGGCAAGATTTTATCAGACGCCACGTTGCGGCCTGCCCTTGCTTATCTTTCGGGTGTTTTTGCGTTCAGCCATTATGAACCGAACCCGGTTGTGCAGTTTAACAAGAAATTTTTGAAGCCAGTGCGCAAGGTTGTCCGGTTTATGACGCCGGAGGAGGAGGTGCGGATACTGGATGCCTGCACGGAGGATATGCACGCGCTGATGATCGTATTTGCGGTGGAAACGGGGCTTCGGGCGATGGAGCAGGCGGGATTGACCTGGGACATGATTGACCTGAAGGCACGGGAGATTGGGCTTGTTGATCCTTCGAAACTGAAGACGGGCCGGGCGCGGATTGTGCCTTTATCGACGCGGGCGATGCAGGTTTTGTCATTGATCCCGCGCCGCCCCGATGTGCCTTATTTATTCTACACACCGGCGGGTCGCCCTTATCAGAGCACATTTTCATTATGGCACCGGATACGGGAGAAGGCGGGATTGTTTGATCTTCGCTGGCATGATCTGCGGCACACTTTTGCGACGCGCTTTTTACGGGGCGGTGGTTCTCTGCCTGTTTTGTCGCGTATCCTTGGGCACAGCAACATTATGATGACAATGCGGTACGCGCATCTGGTGACGGAGGATTTGCACGCGGAGATGCAGAAGGTAGACACGGCCCTTACGGCACCCTCCCCCACACGCTCTTCAACACACCCCCGATAAACCCGTTGCCCATATGTCCAAAACCTTGTTATGATACAGCCCGTTAGGATGTGAAGCCGATACGAGGAGGTGGTAATTAATGGTTATACCTATCGTTAAATGATTATTTACCTCGTCCGTGGCGTAAATTCCTAGATTTGGCTGCCGCTCAAGACGCGAAGTGTGCGAAGAAGATTATACGCCTCAAAAGGAGTGCGCATCATGAGCGCCCCTGTTTCCCGGTTCTATTTTGTGAACCGCCTACGGTTGCACTATGTTGAATGGGGCCGGTCGGATCGGCCGACTCTGCTGCTGGTACATGGCGGGCGTGACCATTGCCGCAGCTGGGATTGGGCGGCACAGGAACTGGCCGCCGATTACCATATCCTGGCGCCCGACCTGCGCGGCCATGGCGACAGTGCCTGGGCGCCCGGCTGCGGTTATACGCTCAGCGATGTGGTGGCCGATCTGGTGCAGCTGCTGCGCCAGCGCACCCGGCCCAAGGTGCATGTCGTCGGCCATTCCTTCGGCGGGGCGGCCAGCCTGCTGCTGGCCGGCCTCTATCCGGAACTGGTGGAAAAGCTGGTGGTGGTGGAAGGCACCTGGCAGTGGCAGACCCTGCAAAAACCCTCCAGCTATGCCAGCCGGATGCGGGATTATGTGGATACGGTCCATAAGCTGGCAGCCCGCCCGCCGCGCAAATATGCCAGCCTGGCCGAGGCAACGGCCCGGATGCAGGCGGAAAACAACCGCCTGACCCCGGCCCAAGCCGAACATCTGACCATCCATGGCGCACATCAGAACGAGGATGGCAGCTTCAGCTGGAAGTTCGATAATTATGTCCGGGCTGCCTATCCGGCCCGGATCGGGCTGGACGATCTGCGCGATGTCTGGTCAGCCGTCACCTGCCCCACCCTGCTGATGCGGGGTGGTGACAGTTGGCTGGAAGATCCGGCGCAGAATGGTGTGCTGGACCTGTTCCAGACGGCGCAGAATGTCACCATCCCCGATGCCGGCCACTGGCCCCATCATGACCAGCTACCCTTGTTCCTGGATCATGTCCGCCATTTCCTGACCCCCTGATCCGGGGGCCAGGACAGAAAGCACGCATCAGAACTTCACATTCACACCGGCCGTGACGGTCCGGCCGATGCGGGTTTCGAACAGCGTATCCTTGCGCTTGCTGTCGATATAAAGCCGGTTCTGCTCATCCGTCAGGTTGGTGGCTTCCAGGATCAGCTTCACCTGATCGGTGAGATTGTAGGAGGCCGAGGCATCGACATACAGGGTCGGCGCATTGCCCTGCAGATCGCTGCCAGGCGAGGCCGGGATGCCGCGAATGAAACTGTCGCGGTAATTGGCCGTGGCCCGGATGGAGAATTTCTCATCCTCGTAGTAAAGCGTCCCGGAGAAAGTGTTCTTCGACAGGCCGATCAGATCGGCCTTGGTGGTCACCGTCGGCACCCCGCCGGCACTGGCGAGGATATAATCGATGGTGGAGGAAACCCGGGTATAATTGGCCAGCACACCAAAATTGGCGAAGAAACTATCCTCCAGGAAGGTGAAGGGTATCTGGGCATTCACCTCAAACCCTTTCAACGGCCCGCCCGGCGTGTTGAAAGGCTGGGAGATGGTGAAAATCTCGTTCGGCGAGGTGTTGGTCCCCTCCAGAAGGGCCGCCGGCAGCCCCAGCGTGTTGAAGGGGGCCTGGCTGTTGACATTCTGGATGAAGCTTTTGATGTCCTTGTAGAAATAGGCAAAGGACAGCAGCGAGCCGGGACGGAAATACCATTCCACACCGGCATCGAACGTATTAGCGCGGATCGGGTCCAGATAGGGATTGTTGATATTGCCGACGCGGGTGGTGGCGGTCACCCCGCTGGTCGGGGTCAGGACCCCCAGTTCCGGCCGTGCCATCACCTTGGCGGCAGAGAAGCGCAGCAGCACATCGTCTGCCGCTTCCACCACCACATTGGCCGAGGGCAGCCAGTCATCATAGCTGTTGCTGGCCTCGGCCAGCCGACCGATAAGGTTGGTGGGTGAACTGGTGCCGGCCGGCGGGGCCACGGTGATATAGCCCGACGTGTCCATGGTGGTTTTCACATAGCGCACCCCAACATCACCCCGCACCGGCAGGGGCAGATGGCCCGCCAGATCAAAGGTGCCCATCACATAGGCACTCTTCACCCGCTCCTTCACCCGGGTGCGGGCGCCGCCGCAGCTCTCGTCACAGGTACGGATGCTGTCGGTATCGAACAGCTTGGCGAATTTCTCCGGATCAATGGCAGCCCAGCTGGCCGGGGCATTATGTCCCCAGAGATCATCCAGCCCGGTGATCTGACGGGTGATGGACGCAAGGCTGGTCCCGGCCGGCAGGTTGCGCACCTGTACATCCGACAGATATTCCCGCACCGCCGTGGCGACATAATCGCTTTCCCGGAACTGGCCGCCCAGCTTCAGCGTATAGCCATCGGCCAGCCGGTAGGCGAGGTTCAGGTTGGCGGTGAGATTGTCGGTCTTCTGGGTCAGCGGGCGGCCCTGCGGGCTGAAACCGCCGGTCACCGTTCCATCCGCCCCGGCGGGGCCATAGAGGAAATTGGCCGGGTTGGCGACATCAAAGCCGAAGCCCAGCTTCGGCACGGAACCACCATCCCGGTAATCGATGGTGAAATTATCGCTGTCAATGACATCCATGAAGGTCTGGAACCGCTTGCGCCCATCCAGCTCCGACCGGTTAAAACCCAGCAAGCCACTGATTTCGAAATTATTGTCGAACTCATGCCGGAAATTCAGATTGGCCTGCTTGAAGCTGGAGACGAAACGGTCGACCAGCCCTTCGGATCGCACATCCACCCCGTCGAAGACGCCATAGACCAGGGAGCCCTTATCGTCGAACTTCGCATCCCGTACCGAGACCATGGGCTGGCCATTATTGGTGATGGAACGGGCAAAGGAAAGACCGGCAATGTAATTGTCCCGCCGGGTCACATCGAAGCGGGAATAAAGCCCGTCCAGCGAGATATCCGTCATCTCGTCCGGCTTATATTGCAGGGTCAGACTGGCGCCCAGCCGTTCCTGATCCTGTTCGGAATTCAGGTAACGCGGGATGCGGGGCAGGAAGGCCCCGCTGCCGGGCGTGTTGGGCTGGTCAGCCCGGCGCAAGCCCAGGATGGTGTTATAGGCATCCACCGACCCGGTACGCGGGTTGTTGGTGGAACACATTGTACTGGAAGAGCCTTTGGCCGGCACATTGGGATAGATCGGCGTCACCCCCAGCGGCGAGCAGAACAGGCCATTAGTGTTGGCCGAGAGGATATCCACGGCGGAATAGCCGACCTCCCGGATGTTCCGCTTCTGATAAGCGAAGGAGCCCAGAACGCCGAACTGCTCCTGATCACCAAATTTGTGCGAGAGCAGCAGCGAGGCACGCGGATCGGCCTTTTTCGACACTTCGTTATAGACACCCTTCACCGTGGCGGTCGCCACCGTCTTTTCCCGGCTGTCGAACGGCTTGGGCGCACTCAAATCCACCGTGGCGCCCAGCGAACCCTCCTCCGTATCGGCTGAGGGGGTCTTGCGCACCGCGAGAGCGGAGAAAATCTCGGTGGAGAACACATTGAAATCAAAACTGCGGCCGGCATTGCCGGCACCATAGATATCCGAAGAGCCGGTCTGCGAGGTGCCTTCCATGCCATTGATACGCACACGCGTGAAGGCAGCACCCAGGCCCCGGACTGAGATATTGCGCCCTTCCCCGCCATCGCCGCGCGCCAGCGCCACACCGGGCACGCGCTGCATGGATTCCGCCAGATTACTGTCCGGGAACTTGCCGATATCTTCGGCCACGATGCTGTCAATGGCGGCTGTCTCGTTACGCTTCTGGTTCAGCGCGCTGTTGAGCGAGGCGCGGAAGCCGGTCACGATGATCTCGTCCAACGCCCCTTCGGCTGGCGGTGCCTCCTGTGCCATAGCGATGCCGGGGGCCACCACGGCCATGGCGATCCCCAGCGCCAAAATGGAGGCGCTGGAACGATTGAATGGCAAACAACGCCCATGTTTCTGGAACATTCTGGTCCTCCCCTGATGCCGCATCATCCTCAACGGGATGGGTTTGATTGTTGATTATTGGCCACAGTCCGGCACCGCCATCGCCCCTATTTACGCATACAATTCCCCATGCGGCCCCCATTTCAGAGGCCGGGCAACAGGATGCGGCAAGGATAAATGGCCGGCTTGACCGGCTGGAACGTCACTGCAACTGCAAAGGCACCCTTAAGGTGCGCCGATCTTGCGACCGGTCCTCCCGTACTTTTCTTATATTTGTCTGAGTATGGGAGGTGTGCGTCAGAGTCAATAGAAAATTCACATTAAGGAAATGCATTCCATTATATGAGAAATTTCTAGAGTTGCCGGATGCACGATATATCCGGCCGCCCCATCGCGGCCTTCGGTGGAAAATTCTGCCGGGGCCATGGCTTTTCCGCAATCATACCCGTGGATGGGGATAAGCTTTACCGACAAGGGGCACGGACGGGCGAGGGCGTCCGGCACCCGGAAGCCCCAGACGGACAGGATCGGGACATGAAAAAACGGATGCGCATCGCCCTGGCATTGGCCACGCTGGCCGGATTTGCCGCCACCATGCCCGCCGACGCCCATGGCATCTGGTTCGCCCAGCGCGCCAAGCAGACGGCCCTGATCTATGGTGTCGGCGCCGACGATCTGGACATGGTGAAGCGGCTGCCCCTGATCAAAGCCACTAGCGCCTATGATGCCAGCTGGCAGCCGGTGGAAGCCACCCTGCGCGCCGCCGGGCCCATTGTGCTGGCGGAAGCCAAGGGGCCGGCCGTGGCCCTGACCGCCATCATGGATAATGGCAACTGGACCAAGGCGCCCGACGGTAAATGGCACAATGCCGGGCGGGACAAAGTGCCGGACGCGGTGCGGGCCGAACATACCTATAAATATGCCGTGCATCTGACCGGCCAGCCCACCAAGCCGATGCCGGCCCTGCCCGGCCACACGCTGCAACTGGTGCCGCTGGAAGCGATCCCCACGGAAATGGGCAAGCCGCTGAAGCTGCGCGTGCTGTTCCAGGGCAAGCCGCAGGCCGGCGTATCGGTGCAGCGCGATCTGGTCACCGATCCCGACCAGGAACCGCAGAAGACCGATGCCGATGGCGTGGTGACGGTCACCATCCGCAATCAGGGCCTGAACGTCATCGCCGCCACCTATGCCGCCAGCCCGGCAGAGCCCAAGCTGGTGGACCATGATGAACATCTGGCCACCCTCTCCTTTGTGCTGCCGCACGCGGAGGAATAAAGTCGTACAAATCTCCCTGGATCGTGACCGATCCCGGGAGATGGCGCTGCCATCCGGCAGCTTGGCTTACGCGCCCATGGGGGTGCTAAGCCAGCGGTCGCCGGCCTCCACCCCGCCTAAAGGTCAACCTTTAGGCGGGGTGGTATCAATTCAGACTGGGCCGGGGAACGCGGGGGTGGAACATCCCACCCCCGCGCCGGGTTGTTGGCAGGCAGCCAGACAACCCGACCCGGAGCCTGCCGCCATGGCCATTGTAAAACCGTCGTCGCGCGTCACCGAAGGGCTTCCTTACCCCTTGGGGGCGACCTGGGACGGGCTGGGGGTGAATTTCGCCCTGTTTTCCGCCCACGCCACCAAGGTGGAACTCTGCCTGTTCGACAGCAGCGGCAAGCGGGAGCTGGAGCGGATCACCCTGCCGGAATATACGGACGAGGTGTGGCACGGCTATCTGCCCGATGCCCGGCCGGGGGCCGTCTATGCCTATCGCGTGCACGGCCCCTTCGCGCCGGAGCAAGGCCACCGTTTCAACCCGCACAAGCTGGTGCTGGACCCCTATGCCAAGGGGCTGGTGGGGCGGATTGACTGGCACCCCTCGCATTTCGGCTATCGCATGGGGCATTCCGCACTGGACCTCAGCTTCGACCGGCGGGACAGCGCCCCCCATATGCCGAAATGCCGGGTGATCGACCCCGCCTTCACCTGGGGCCGTGACCGGCGCCCCCGCATCGCCTGGGACCGCACGATCTTTTACGAAGCGCATGTAAAGGGCATGACCATGCGCCACCCCGCGGTGCCCCCCGCCCTGCGCGGCACCTATGCCGGGCTGGCGGTGAAAGAGGTGGTGGATTATCTGAAGGCACTTGGCGTCACCAGCGTGGAACTGATGCCCATCCACGCCTTCGCCCAGGATCAGCCCCTGCTGGACAAGGGCCTGCGCAATTACTGGGGCTATAATTCGCTGGGATTCTTTGCGCCCGAACCCGGCTATTCCACCAGCGGCGGGGGGATCAGCGAGTTCAAGCATATGGTGGCCCAGTTGCATGATGCCGGGCTGGAGGTGATCCTGGACGTGGTTTACAACCACACTGCGGAAGGCAACGAATTAGGCCCGACGCTGAGCTTCAAGGGCATCGACAATGCCAGCTATTACCGGCTGATCCCGGACCAGCAGCGCTATTACATCAACGAAACCGGCACCGGAAACACGCTGAACCTGTCCCACCCGCGCGTGCTGCAGATGGTGACCGACAGTCTGCGCTATTGGGTGGAGGAAATGCATGTCGATGGCTTCCGCTTCGATCTGGCCACCATTCTGGGGCGGGAGCCCTATGGGTTTGATGAAGGCGGCGGCTTTCTGGACAGTTGCCGGCAAGACCCGGTGCTGTCCCGCGTGAAGCTGATCGCAGAGCCGTGGGATTGCGGTCCCGGCGGCTATCAGGTCGGTGGCTTTCCACCCGGCTGGGCGGAATGGAACGACAAGTTCCGCGACACGGTGCGCGCCTATTGGAAGGGGGACGAGGGCCAGTTGCCCGAACTGGCCGACCGGCTGACGGCCAGCGGCTCCGTCTTCAACCGGCGGGGCCGGCGGCCCCATGCCTCGGTCAATTTCATCACCGCCCATGATGGCTTCACCCTGAACGACCTCGTTTCCTATAACGACAAGCATAATGATGCCAATGGGGAGGAGGGACGCGACGGCCATTCGCATAACCTCTCCTGGAACCATGGGGCGGAGGGGCCGACCGACGACCCGGAAATCCTCTCCCTGCGCGAACGGCAGAAGCGCAACCTCCTGGCCACGCTGATCTTTTCCCAAGGCACGCCGATGATCCTGGCGGGCGATGAGTTCGGGCACAGCCAGCAGGGCAACAACAATGCCTATTGCCAGGATAATGAGACGACCTGGCTGGACTGGGCCGGCGTGGATGCGGCGGGCGAGGCGTTGCGGGATTTCGTGCGGCATTGCATCGCGCTGCGCCAACATTACCCGATCCTGCGGCGGGGCCGCTTCCTGACCGGGCAGCAGCATCCCGATCTGGATGTGAAGGATGTCACCTGGCTGACCCCGGCGGCGGCGGAGATGGTGCCGGAAAACTGGCACGATCCCCATGCCCGCTGCCTGGGCATGTTGCTGGATGGCCGGGCCCAGCCCACCGGCATCCGCCGGCCGGGCAGCGATGCCACGCTATTATTATTGCTGAACGCGCACCACGAGGCGGTGTCCTTCACCCTGCCCACGGTGACGGGTGGCGCGCTTTGGCAGGTGCTGCTGGACACGGCGGCGGAAACGGATGGCGTGTTGCCAGCGGGTGAGGCCCACCCGCTGGCCGCCCGTTCCCTGTTGCTGCTGGGTTTACAGCCGGCGCAACCAGCGCCCGCCCACACCGACGCCGATCAAGCCGACAGCCAGCAGCAGGAAGGCGATGGACAGGCTGCTGAGATGGGCGACAAAGCCGATGGCGGCTGGGCCGGCCAGGATGCCCGCATAGCCAAGGGTTGACACGGCTGGCAGGGCCAGGCTTTCCGGCATGGCGCGCTGGCGGCCGGCGCTGGTGAACAGGATCGGCACAATGTTGGACGCGCCGATCCCCACCAGCGCATAACCGGCCAGCACCAGTTCCCAGACCGGGGCCAGGGTGGCGGCGATGAAACCCAGCCCGGCAATGAAACCACCCACCGACAGCACGGTGACAGGGCCAAACCGATGCACGATCCGGTCCCCCAGGAAACGCCCCACCGTCATGGCCCCAGCAAAGGCAGCATAGCCTAGACCAGCATAGGCCGCCGGCACCTGATGCGTGCCGGTCAGGAACACCGCACTCCAATCCAGCATGGCGCCTTCGGCCAGAAAGCTGATGAAGCAGAGGATCCCCAACAGCAGCACGATGCCACGCGGCAGGGCAAAGGCCGGACCGTCCGACTTGCTGCCATAGGGCAGCAGCCCCCCCTGTGACAGGAACAGCAGCACAACCATCGCCACCAGCATGGTCAGCGTGGCCACCAACGGGGAGGCGCCCAGGCCCAGGATGGCCGCCATCCCGGCGGCCCCGACAATGCCGCCCAGGCTGAACAGGGCATGGAATCCCGACATCATCGGCCGGCCGCTATCCCGCTCCACAATGATGGCCTGCACATTGATGGCCACATCCATGGTGCCGATGCTGGCCCCGAACAGGAACAGGCCCGGCACCAGCCACCAGAGATCGGGGGCGACGGCCAGCAGCGGCAGGATCGCCGTGGCGATCAGGCCGGAGACCATGATGGTGGCGCGGCAGCCAAACCGCGCCGCCAGCTGCCCGGCCAGCGGCATCATCAGGATCGACCCGCCGCCCAGCGCCAGCAGCACCAGCCCCAGCGTGCCCGCCTCCATGCCGATGCGTGATTTGACAAATGGCACCAGCGGCGCCCATGTCGCCGTGCCAAAGCCGGCGACCAGAAAAACCAGCCGCGTGGCGAATTGCGCGGCGGAAGGGGCGGGAACCGGGGAAGAAAGCGCAGTCATGATGGTCCTGGGCAAACAGATCGTCGGGTGTCAGGCGGCAGCCTGGAGAATGACAAGGCCGGCATCCAGCAGGGGGGCCAGTGCCGCATCCGGCACCTCCCCACCGACGATCAGATGATCGATGGTGGCCAGATCGGCGACATGGAAAGAAGCGGCCGTTCCCACCTTCTCCGCCGTCACCGCCACAGCCACGGCGCGGCTGGCGGCAATGACGGCGCGTTTGAATTCGGCATCTTCCAGGGAAAAACAGCGCAGGCCCGCCTCGGCAGAGACAGCACAGACACCCACAAAGCATAGATCGGCGGCATAATCCGCTACTTCTCGCACCGCGCGGGCGCCCAGCGTGCCCCCAACAGACGGGTTCAGCACGCCGCCCACCTGGATCACCGTAAAGCCCGGACGGCCGGCCAGGGCCAGCGCGATATCCGGAGCGTTGGTAATCACGGTCAAATCGGCATGATCAGGCAAGGCATCGGCAATGGCGCGGTTGGTGCTGCCGGCATCCAGGAACAGCACCTGTCCCGGCTGCACCAGCCCCACCGCCCGCCGCGCCACCAGGGCCTTGCCCTCCGGGTTCTGGCGCTGGCGCGTCTGCAGGTCACCCGACGCCGGCGACAGGCGCAGCGCCCCGCCATAAACGCGCTGGCAATGGCCCAGCGCCGCCAGTTCGCGCAGATCGCGCCGTATCGTGTCTTCGGAGATATTGAGGTCACGCGCCAGATCGACCGCCAGCACCCGCCCCTGCGCCTCCAGGCGCTGACGGATCAGGCGGTGCCGTTCTTCCGGCAGGATGGGCAGGTTGGCCATGGGGTGAGACGCATCACAATGATTGTTGGGCGGCAATATGGTTCAGATTGCCCTCAGAATCAAGGATAAACACGCACAAACGTGCAACGCTTCCAGATTTGTCAACATATTTAGAGAATTGATAAATTGAATGTCACACGGCAATGCCGCCTTCTGACGCTTGGCTGATGTCAATGGACACAGAATTCGAAACATAGAGGTAATTAATGTCTACTGCTCTGTCATGGCCCCCCGCCGTACCACAAAATGTTAACATCACAAGTGCCCAGATTGCAGAAATGAAATTATTAGAAATTCCTCTTTATTATATTCCATGTCAAAGCAATGGAGAAACCTACTACAAGGTAGGCATTGTTGTTAATGTTGCAGTCAATAACGGCAGCGCACAAGGCTCACAATCCAGCTGCCTGTATGAATTCGACACAGGCGGCCCAGGTTTCTGGGCTAATGGGAGTAACTTCAAGGGGTTTCAGTCTGGCAGTTATGACACCGCAATTCAGTATGAAAGTGGCATTACGTACTTTGCTCAATCGACAGAATGTCAAATCAGCTTCTATCTGAGTGGTTCTAACAATCAGACACCAAGCATATCTATAAATATGGGATTGGTTGGGGAATCCTATGTTACAGGACAAGAATCAATAAATACGCCTCACTCAAAATTCGAATCGAATGTTGATGACGACAATAATTTATTTCCAATATATAATTATTTTCAGGGTGATTTTGGCGTATCTCTATCAAGTCTACAAAAATGCAATGTTCCAAGTCAATATTCTGGCGAATTCACCCCTTTATTGGGCGCTTTATCACAAATAATTCAAAACAATGTAAACGGCTTTGTTATTGATCTGGCAAATCTTACTGAACTTCCACAAAATCCATACCTAGGATCAATCCCAATTACTCTCCCAAGCGAGACTAAGGTCGGTCGATTAATTTTAGGTGCCGTTGCGCCTTTAATTGAATATTTTCCGCAGGTATTTAAATTACAAAATAAAGGACAGTTTACCCCTGAAACACAATCAGAAAAACAAAATAGCTATCCCATTTATAGCCCACAATTATTATGTGGTAATGCTTACACAGCCCAAAATGATATACCAAATATAATACTTACTAAAGAAATCACCCAAGCCGCAGTGGCTGTAACTTTGGATACCGGAACGCCCAGTATCCTCTTCGACCAAGGTACAAACATGCAGATTTCTGCAAATCAATTTCCGGATAACACTGAAATTGCCCTTACGGTTGGCGGAGAAGGAGACGATGAAGGAACACCAATGCCAATTCTATACCTGACAAATCCAAAACCCGGAGATGCACCAAACAATATAAACATGTCCACCTCAGCAGGAGGTCTAGGTAACATTAATACTGGAATTTATCCTTTCACACAATTCCCTATTCTCTTTATGATTGGTACAGAACCTAATGCCCCCGGCTTGATTGCCTTCCCTGCGGCGAGTACGACGGTGTCCGGCTAATATCAAGTTGCCATGAGCAGAACGGATCGCAACTTGATACGACGGCGCCCCCCGCCGTACCATCGGCCATGAATTATGACCGATGGTATAACAGGGTACGCAATAGGCTTTCGCGTCACGAGGGTGGGGGATTTTCGGGCCAAGATTAAGAGAGGGTTTTTCAGCACCCTGCCAATCGCCTGACCGTACTCTGGGAAGGTTTTAACAGAAAAGGCGGGCCGCATCTGCTGCGGCCCGCCGTTACGCCGGATCAGAACTTCGCCCGCACGCCGGCCGTATAGCGGCGGCCGTAATAGTAGATTTCGCGCGGCTGGTTCTTGTCGTTACCGTAATTGTAGATGGCGGCCCCGGTCAGGTTGGTGCCTTCCAGCGTCACCGTGATATTCTCGGTGACGGCATAGGAGAGGCTGGCATCCAGGGTGCCGAAATCATCCACATTGGTGTCGGAGCTGACCTCGTTGCCGAAACCGCTCATATAGGCGCTGCGCCAGGAATAGCTGGCACGGGCGCCGAACGGCCCCAGCTCATAGAAGCCAACCAGATTATAGCTGTCCTTGGACAAGCCCGGCAGCAGGTCCCGCACGGTGCGGGTGCCGGTGACGAATTCGGTCTTCACATCGGCATGGGTGTAATTCGCCTGCACGCCCAGCCCGTCAAACGGGGCCGGCAGGAAGCTCATCACCTGCTGATAGGCCAGTTCAAACCCGCGCACCTCGGCATCGCCACCATTGGTCAAGGTGGTGACGCGGATATCGCCACGGCCCGGTACGTCGATCTGGGTGTTGCGGGCGGTGATATAGCTATCCAGCTTCTTGAAGAAGACGCCGCCGGTCAGCGCCGCATCCTTGGCGAAGTACCATTCCAGCGTGGCATCATACTGGGTGGCCAGATAGGGGTTCAGGTTGGGGTTGCCACCGCTGCCGGTGGGGGCATCGTTGGAAATGGTCAGGCGCGGGGCGATATCGCCCAGGTTGGGGCGGGTCAGCACGCGGGCCACGCTGAACCGGCCCACCAGATCGTCGGTCAGGTCGGCCTTGACGTTCAGGCTGGGCAGGAACTTGGTATAGTCCTTCTCATACCGCACCGGGGTGGCGGTGGTGCCATTGCTGGCATGGCCGGCAGAGATCTGCTGGGTATTGACCAGACGGCCACCCAGATTGGCGCTGACGGGGATGGAGCCCAGCTCCGTCTCCATATTCAGGCGGGCGTAACCGCCCCAGATTTCTTCCTGCACATTGAAGCTGTTGGCCTTGTCGGCCGCGGTCAGCGGATTGCTTTCCAGCGCCTTGTTCCAGTATTTGGCAAAGAAGGCCTTGCCATCCGGCACCAGCCAGGTGCGCGGGAAATTGCCGCTATAGTCGGACAGGAAGTCGTTATAGGGGAAACTGTCGAACAGGTCGCTGGAGAAGCTGGCACCGGGCACATTGGCCACGCCGGTGTTGCTGGTGATGTCGCGGCGGAAATAGTCACGCTCCCGCTTGCGATATTCGGCACCGGCCTGGATGCTGGCCAGCGGCCCCATATTCAGTTCGCGCGTCACATCCAGACGCCCGCCCCAATCGGTATCGTTGCTGTCCTGCATCCGATATTCCAGCCGGCGGCCGACATAGGAGGCCGGGTTGTTCAGATCGGTGCTGGTAATCAGATCATAGGCATTCTTGTAACCACGGGTAAAATCCATGGTCAGCGGCAGATAGGTCTGCAACCGGGTGCGGGAGATAGGGTCTTCGCTGATCGAATGCGCCTTGGAGTAGGACACATCCATATCGACGATCCAGCCGTCACCGCTGGTGAATTTCTGGTTCAGGCCCGCCACGTACAGGTCATGGCGCTGGCCCGAGGTCTCCCGCGAGGCCATGGTGAAGACGTTATCGAACGTGCCCTTTACAAGGGTACCATTCTTGATGGTGAAGCTGCCGGGGCGCGGCTTGGCGGCGCTGTCGCCGGGGTAAATATCGATGCCGTATTCGTCATAGTCGTTACGCAGACGGGAGAACAACAGATCGACATTGGTTTCCCAGCGCGCATCCGGCTGCCATTGCAGGGCGCCGGCCACGGTGTAGCGCTTGCGGTCTTCCTGCTCGATGGTCGGGCGGATGCGGGTCGGCGTCCAGGTGTCGCCGCCAAACAGGGAGGACCAGCCCTTCTTGATCTCAAAGCCGGTGCTATATTCGCGGTCCTGGCGGACGGAACGCTTCATGTAGGAGCCGGCCAGCAGCAGGCCCAGGCTCTTATCGTCATTCACCCAGGAGACGATGCCCGACGCCGACGGATCGGTCTTTTCCCGCAGGTCGGAATAGCTGCCCTGTACCGTGCCGCTGACCGTGGTGCCCAGATCAAACGGGCGCACGGTGCGCACATCGATATTGCCACCGATGGCGCCTTCATTCATGTCGGCCGTGGGGGACTTCACCACATCGATGCGGGAAACCAGTTCCGGCGGCAGCACGTCGAAGCGGAACTGACGGCCATTGACGCCGCCATTTTCCACATTCTCGTTCACGGCGATGGAGCGGCCATTCAACTGCGTGGTCTGGAAGTTGGAGGCCAGACCACGCACGGCGATATCAAGACCCTCGCTGCGGCTGCGGGTCATGGTGATGCCGGTGACCAGCTGCAGCGCCTCGGCAACATTCTGGTTGGGGAACTTGCCGATATCTTCGGAGGAGACCGAATCCACCACCTTGTCGGCATTGCGCTTCACGTCGCGGGCGGCCTGCAGGCTGCGGCTATAGGTGCCGGTGACGACGATTTCTTCCATCTCCTCCGTCGCGGGGGCGACATCGGCGAAGGCCGTCATGGCCGGGACGCAGGCAAGGCAAAGCGCCAGCGCAGAGGCGCTGCGCAGCAGGAAAGTCCGGTGCATCGGTCAACCTGTGGGGTCGGATTGGCAACAGCCCCACGGCCATCAGGGGCCGCCGGGACAAGGCGGCTTATAGGCCCCAAAGGTGACAGTATCTGCGCAGATAGATTTCAGATTTATTTCGCGGTGCAAACGTTTGAAACTTGCCCAACCAGCATACCTTTATATGCTTGGCGTTCCGCCACTCACAGCCCTGTCAATATCCATTTTTGCAGGGGAAATCCGCTTCTCAACTCAACCGCATCGCCACCTGTTTGCTGCCGGGTGTACGGGCCAGGCACTGCTGCAGGGCGGCAACACGGGCATCCACCCCCTGTGCACCGGGATATGATGCCTGGACATAGGCGGCACAGCCGGCAAAGCCGGGATGTTCTTCGGCCACCTGTAAAGGGGCGGAAGCGGTGAGGGTATTGGGGGCGGTGGTGCAGGCACCGAGAAGCAGCAGCAATCCCGTGCCCGCCAATGACAAGCGGCGCATGGCCCTGATTCCTGTTAAGATGGCGATGAGGTTGATGAAACCTAATCCAGGGCCCGCCGGCCCTCAGTGACACGGCTCACAGCGCCGTCCCTGCCGCCGCATGGCGGCCTTGCAGCAAGGGATCATGCCATGTCAGGCCCCGCCGACCGCTCCGCCCCCACCCCGCTGGTGCTGACCGGGAACAGCCGGCTGGTCATCATTGATGTGCAGGACCGGCTGCTGGCCGCCATTGATGGGGCGGAACAGGTGGTGGCACGGTGCGAATTGCTGGCCCGCGCCGCCCATCGGCTGGGCATCCCGCTCGCCGCCACGGATCAGAACCCGGCCGGCATCGGCCCCACCACCGCCCGGCTGGCCACCCTGGTGCCGCTGCGTTTCAGCAAGGTGCATTTTGCCGCCAGCAACCAGGGCGATTTCCTGGCCTGGGCCGCTGGCGGGGGAACCGTGCTGCTTTGCGGCACAGAGGCGCATATCTGCGTGCTGCAGACGGCCCTGGGCCTGACAGGCTTGGGTTTGAAGGTGGCGGTGGTGGTGGATGCCATCGGCTCCCGCCACCCGTCCGACAAGGCTGCAGCGCTGGACCGGCTGCGCCATCACCGGGTTGAACTGGTAACGGCGGAGATGGTGGTGTTCGAATGGCTGGAACGCTATGACCGGCCGGAATTCAAGGAATTGCTGCGGCTGGTGAAGTGACCAGCGGGGAGTTTCGCCATGATCACGGAAAACAGCTATCGGCGCTCCCGGATATTTCCGGGCCTCCTCGCCGCCGGGGCGGTATCCGCCGCGGCGATGTTCCCCGTCGTGGGGTTCTACGAGTCTTTTGACATGTTTACCCGGCAAGGCGGGTTATGGGAGCCCGACAAGGCGCTGGCACTGCTGCGTCTCTATGCCTTTACCGCCGGGCTTTCCATCCCGCTGACGCTGATGCTGGGTGCAATCATCTTCGCGCTGTTGATCCGGCGGGTTCCGTTCACCCCTCGCCACTGCGCTGCGGTGGGCGGGTTCTTGGTGCCGCTGCCCTTTGCAGGGTTTCCCGATATGGGCAGCCTGGCCGGGACGATACCCCTGGCACTCATCACCCTGATCGGGGCGGCGGCCGGGCTGACCTTCTGGCGTATCGTCAGGATCGGGCCGGCGGATCAGCCCGCCGGCCCGTCAGCATCATCTCAGTGATGGCCATGCCCATGGTGGCCATGGCCGTGACCATGATCGCCATCGCCTTCCGGCGCCTTGATGGCGGCAATGCAGATGCCGGCCAGCACGCTGGCGGCGACGAAAATACCGATGACGGCGAAGCTCATGATCGATGCATTCCTGAACAGGGAGGGCCGGCGGCGAAATTAGCCGGTGTGGCCGCCGGGCGCAATGGTGGCGACCACACCGCGCCGCACCCCGCTTGTAATTCGCCAAGCGGCTGATTAGGTTCCCGTGCGGGTTCACCCCTATCGTTTCACCCCAGCCGGATTGTGGCGACGACATGAGCTACGGCCTTTATGACCATCATCGGCGCTATCGCCGCCGCTTCTGGGCCCGGATTATCAAGCTTGGGCTGTGGCTGCTGGTCCTGGGCGGGGTGGCCGGCTTCTCCTATCTGGTCGGCGTCGAACAGCTGAAATCGCGCCAGGGCTCCATGCAGGAAGAGCTGGCCAATGCCACCGCCGCCAAGGACAAGGCCGAACGGCGCGCCGGGCAGTTGCAGCAGATCGCCCAGTCGCTGGAGGTGAAGACCAAGGAGCTGGAAATCCGCCTGCAGCGCGAAGTGCCCAGCGGGGAGCTGGCGCGGCTGTCGGAATTGCTGTCGCGCAAGCTGGCCGAAGGGGTGAAGCCGGAACGTATCGCCTTTCTTCTGGAACAGGCCAGCAACCCGCGGTCCTGCGCCCGGCCGGAAACCAAGCGCTTCGTGCTGCCCACGCCGATTTATCGCGGCGCCAATACCAGTGTTGCTTTCGCCGATGGCAGCCTGGTGGTGACCGGCGAAGGCGTGCCCGCCCGCAATGCCGGCGGCAGCCCGGAGGCCTGGTACGACCCGGCCAAGCCGGTCACCCTGCGCATCAGCAATGGCGATGCCCCGGCGCAGGAAATTTCCGGCGTGCTGCCCCTGCAGCACTCGCTGATCGCCTCGGACAAGGAAGTGAAGCTGACCGTCAGCGCCGGCGCCCGTTCCTTTGTGGAGGTCACCGGCGAAGTCTGCCGCTTCCCCTGATCCGTCAGCCACCGCGCAGATAGGCCGCCACGGCTGCGTCCAGCGCCGGGGGACGGGCGGGCGGCCCTGCATCTGCCGGCGGGCGCAGATGCAGGCTCAACCCCATGGCATAGCCGCCATAAAGGTCCGGGTTGCCACCGTCCAGCCGCAGCACCGGGGCGTCGGCCCCCGGGCTCAGCCGCAATTGGCGAAATTGGTAATGGCGCAAGGCCGCCGCCACCAGGGCCGGGCTGTCAGTCTGCCGCGGGTCAAGGAAGGGCGGGACGGTCTCCGCCCCTTGCCAGATGATCTGCCCCGGCCCCACCGCCTGGAAGCCCCCAAGCGGTAAGGACCTGCCATCCAGCGGCAGATCAATGCGACCGGCAATCACCCCTTCCGCCGACAGCGGCGCCATGCCCAGCGCCGCCAGCACCGGGCCGGCCGCGCTGTCGGGCAGGGTCAGGGCCAGGGGGGACGGCGCCTTGCCCAGGGTGAAACGGCTGGGCGCCAGCTGCAGGGCAAGGCCGGACCAGCTGACCAGGGCCGGGCCGACCAACAGCTGGCCATCCCCCGGCAGTTCCACCGACAGCGCCCCGCCATCCAGCACCATGCCGGCCGCCCGCAGCCGGCCCAGCCACAAATTCTGCGCCGGCATGGCCAGCGGCGACAGCGTGTCGAACCACAGCACGCCGGACAGCCCCTCCACCTGCCCGCCGTTCCAGGAAAATCCCGCCTGATCCAGCAACAGATGGGCGGCACTGGTGGAACCGGCGGCGTCCTGGGCATAGGTCAGGCGCAACCCGACACGCCCCCGCGCCGCCGTCAGCCAGCGGGCAAGCCAGGGGGAGAGGGCATCCAGGGACCGGCCTGCCAGCCCCAGATTCTGGGGCGGGATTTCCAGCATCAGCCGGGCCTCGCCCCCCGGCTGCCACGCCGCCTCCCCCCGCACCAGCGGCTGCCCGGCAAGGTCGGTCGCCGACAGGCTGGCCGTCCATTGCCCCGGCTGCCCGCGATCCAGGCGCAGCACCGGGCGCAGCGGCACCAGCAGCGGGGCCGGCCCGCCCAGATGCAGGCTGTCGGCCGAGAGAATCAAGGCGCCCTCCGCCGCCGGGGCGGTCAGGGTCAGGCCATGGGCCGCCACGCCCAGCGCGGGCAGGAACAGCGCGCCACCGGCCGGGCTTTCCACCTGCCAGCCCTGTGCGCCCCGGCGCAATAACAGGGGCAGGCTGGCGCGATTATCGCGGGGGCCGTCCTGGATACCGATCCCCTCCGCACTCACCTGCCCTTCCAGCCGGGTCGGGGTGCCCGACAGGGATAGGCTGAGCCGGCCCGCCTGCAGGGGGCCGGCCGCGTCCGGCAAGGTCAGCAGCCCCTGCAACGCCAGCGCCCCGTCCTTGTCCGACTTGGCGGAAAGCTCCAGCCGCAGGGGGAAGAGGCCCCAGAGCGCCAGCTTCTCCAACTGCACATGCCCTTCCCCCACCGGCGGCGCGCCGGCGGGCAAGCGGATTCGCATGGTCCCGCTGGCCTGCGGGCCAGCGCCGGCCGGGCTGGCCGTGACCGCAATTTCGGACGGCTGCCCCGGCAGCAGGCTGCCCTGCAGCGCCAGATGGGCCAGCACGGCCCCACCGCCCAACAGCTGCCCCTGGCCGTCGGCCTGCCAGCCGCCCGCCGGCAGCGGGGTCAGGCTGGCCTGCATCACCTGCGCCGAAGCTGGCAGCACGGGGTTGTCCGGCAGCGGCAGGGGAATATCCCGCAGCTGAATGCTGGGCCATTGCCAGCGCTCCGCCCCCGCCGGCGGCAAAGGCGGCGGCGACCAGCCGGCCAGCGACAGGTCGCTGATCAGCAGCGCATCCAGCCGCCGGCCCCACAGGCCGGGTAGGCTGTAGCCCAGGGTGAAGCGGGCATGGCAGGCCGGGGCGCAGCGCGTATCCAGCAACAGGGTGCCGCTGGCCTGATCACCGCCCAGTTCCGTCAAGGTCACCTGGGCGCCGGTCAGCCCCTCCGCCCAGAGCGCCTGGGTCAGGGCGCGTTCCACCAGCCCCGGCAGCATCTGCCGCCCCACCAGGAAGAGTATCAGGCCCGAAAGGGCCAGCCCCGCCGCCAGCCAAAGCCGATATTGCCGCACCATCCGCCCCATCACCCTTTGCCGGATCGCCCGGATAGGTAAAATCCACCCAGCATCAATAAACGCCAAGGGTTCCCTTGCAAGGCCGTGGCCGTTATCGTCGGGCCAGGAAAAAACATGGATCGGGGAGAAACCATGGCGATGCTGCGCCGCCTGCTGCTGTTGCTGCCGCTGGCCCTGGTGCTGGCCCTGCCGGCGGGGGCCGCCCCCGCCTATAAGGCCAAGCCGGAGGATATTCTCTATCTGCAACTGGCCAGCGGCCGCATCACCATCAGTATGCGGCCGGATGTGGCACCGCTGCATGTCGCCCGCATCCGCCAGCTGGTGCGACGCGGCTTTTATGATGGGCTGGCCTTTCACCGGGTGCTGAAGGGCTTTCTGGTCCAGACGGGCGACCCGCGTGGCAATGGGGCCGGCGGCACCGGCCGCTATCTGATGCTGGAACCATCGGACCTGCCGCATGAACGCGGCACCGTCTCCATGGCGCGCGGGATGCACAAGGACAGCGCCGACAGCCAGTTCTTCATCCTGATGCGGGCAGAACCGCAGCTGGACCGCAAATATACCGTCTGGGGCAAGGTGACTCAGGGGATGGAGCTGGTGGACAAGCTCAAGACCGGCGATATGAAAAAAGATGGCCGCGTGACTGACCCCGACCGCATCATCCGCGCCTGGATCGCGGCGGATGGGGAGGGGCCGCCGGCAGCGGCCAACCCGCAGCCCCAGAAGAAATAGACGGCGGCAACGCATAAAGCGCCGGTTTTCATCCGGTCCCCATATCGCTATGGTGCGCGCCGGCCCATAAAACACCGACCAAGGAACCGACACGATGGATTTGGAAAACACCCTGTATCTCGATCTGGCCGGCGGCCGCGTCACCATTGAGCTGCGTCCCGACCTGGCGCCGAAGCATGTCGCCCGCATCAAGGAGCTGGCGCGCGAAGGCTTCTATGATGGGCTGAAATTCCATCGCGTCATCGAAGGCTTCATGGCGCAGGGCGGCTGCCCGCGCGGTGATGGCACCGGCGGTTCGGGCCAGAACCTGCCGCAGGAATTCAGCCGCCAGCCGCATGTGCGCGGCACCTGCTCGATGGCCCGCGCCGCCAGCCCGAACAGCGCCGACAGCCAGTTCTTCATCTGCTTCGCCGATGCCCGCTTCCTGGACGGCCAGTACACCGTCTGGGGCCAGGTGACCGAGGGGATGGAGCATGTGGACGCCATCAAGCGCGGCCAGGGCCGCAATGGCGAGGTGAAGGACCCCGACCAGATCATCAAGCTGCAGGTCGCGGCCGACGCCGAAGCCGCCTGATCCTACACAGACGGTTTGATCACACAGAACCGCCGCCGGCCTGCCCGGCGGCGGTTTTGTTTTGCCCGCACGGTGGATGGATGCGGCTTGGTTAATTATGCTGCGTCAGCGCAGTGGTTTGGCTAACATCCTGTGGCCTGATACACCACATGGGTTGCAATCATGCCTGATCATTCCGCAAGCCCTGCCCTGGAAATCCGCGCCTTGCGCAAATCATATGGCGCAAAGGAGGCGGTGAAGGGCATCGACCTTTCCATCCAGCCGGGGGAATTTTACGGGCTGCTGGGCCCCAACGGCGCCGGCAAAACAACGACCCTGAAAATGGTGGTCGGGCTGCTGCGCCCGGATGCCGGCAGCATTTCCGTCTTTGGCGTGGATACGCAGAGCCGGGGGGTGGAGGCCAAGCGCCTGATCGCCTGGCTGCCGGACGAGCCGATGCTGTATGACAAGCTGACCCCGCTGGAATATCTGGAATTCGTCGCCGGACTCTGGGGCATTGACGCCGGTCGCGCCCGGGATGAGGCGGAAAGGCTGCTGACCCGGCTGGAATTATGGGATCACCGGGATGAGCGCTGCGAGGGCTTTTCCCGCGGCATGAAGCAGAAGGCCGCCCTGGCCGGCGCGCTGATCCATGATCCGCGCCTGTTGATCCTGGACGAGCCCTTGACCGGGCTGGATGCCGCCATCGCCCGGCAGGTGAAAGACCTGCTGCTGGAACGGGCGCGGGCAGGCTGCACCATCATCCTGACCACCCATATCATGGAGGTGGCGGAACGGCTGGTGGACCGTATCGGCATCATCCAGCATGGGCAGCTGGTGGCGGAAGGCACCCTGGACGCCCTGCGCCAGCAGGCCGGCCGCAGCGGTGGCACGCTGGAAGAGGTGTTCCTGGATCTGGTCGCCACGCGGGGGGCCGCCTGATGCTGCCCGCCTTGCGCCCTGGTTCCCTTCCCTGGCTGCTGCGCCACGAACTGCGCCTGTCGTTCCGCACCAAGCGGAATGGCCCCTGGATGATCGCCGGCTCCATCGTGCTGCTGCTGATGCTGCATGGGGTTGGCATCATGTCCGCCTTCGGCTTCGCCAAAATGGACCTGCCAGCCCCCGTGCTGCATCTGATGCTGGGGGGCGCCGGCCTGTTCACGATGGCGATGAATATCGCCATCGCCCTGCAATTGCTGGTGAACGGGCTCTATACGCGGGGGGATTACGATCTGCTGCTCTCCTCCCCCCTGTCGCCGCGCGTCATTCTGCCGGTGCGATTGATGGGAACCTTGATCGCGCTCTCGGCCGGGGTTCTGATCTTTACCGCTCCCTTCATCAATGGCGGGGCGCTTATTGTCTCCTGGCGATGGCTGGTGGGCTATCTGACCCTGCCCACCCTCAGCCTAATCACCCTGTCCTTCTCTTTCCTGCTGCTGCTGGGCCTGGTGCGGGTGCTGGGGCCAAGACGGGCCCGAACGGTGGCCCAGGTGACCGCAGGCATTGTCGGTATCGGCGGGGCTCTGTCCTGGCAGCTGATGAATATGAAGGGGGGAGGCAGCGGAGAGCGTACCCGCGCCGGCATGGAGACAGCGTTGAAGCTGGCCGATACGCCGATTGCGCTGGCTGTGCGCTGGCTGGGCGCCGCCATGTCGGGGGAGCCGGGGCCCCTGGCCATCCTGCTGCTGGTCGGCATCGGTGGTTTCACCGCCATCTGCTGGTTCAGCGGCCCGGCCTTCCTGCGGCTGGCCGCCAGCACCGGGGCCACCGACGCCAGCCCACGCCGCCAGAAAAACCGACCGATGGGGTTGCGGGTGCGCGGCCGCACCTTGTCCGTCCTGTTGAAGGAATGGCGGCTGATCTGGCGTGACCCGGCCTTGCTGACCCAGGTGCTGTCCATCGCGTTGATGATCGTCCCCATGGGCTTTTCCCTGCATGGCAAGACCATCACGACCATGGGGAACGCGCCGTTATACATGGGATGGCTGATTGTTCCCCCCAGCCTGGGCCTGCTTGCCGGTGCCATGGTATGGCTGGCCGTGGTGGCAGAGGATGCACCGGACCTGCTGGGCACCGCGCCTGTGCCCCGGATGCGGCTGCTGGCGGATCAGCTTCTGGCGGCCGGCCTGCCCTCCCTCGCCATTCTCAGCGCTGTCAGCCTTTACCTGCTGCCAGCCTATGGCATGGCGGCGGTCGGCATCTGGCTGACCGGGGTGCTGGCCATCCTGCTGTTCCTGCTGCTGGATATGCGCCAAGCCCCGGTGGAAGGGGGCCGTAAGGCTTTCCAGAAGCGCTATCAGGGTAATTATTTCATCCTGGTGGCAGAGCTGTTGCTGGCCTTCGCCCTCTATGGCGTGGCCAGCCTTGCTGTCTGGGGTAACCCGCTCTGGATCATCCCGGCGCTGCTGCTGGCCATCGGGCTGGCGGCCGCCGCCCTGCTGACCCAACCCCCGCGCCTTGCCCATCTGGGATAGCCGGCAAGGGCCGTAAAATAAAAGGCCGGGGCTTCAACGCCCCGGCCTTTTATTTGGCAATAGGATCAAGCAAACCGCTGATAAGCGGCCGCTGACAATGGTTTCAGCGAGCCTCGCCGCTGACGGCAGCCGGGGTAGGTGCCTGCACCAAAGCGGTCCGGGCGATCACGGCACGATACAGCATCAAGGTAAGGGCCAAAGTGACCACGAAACCGGCAGGGCCACCGACCAGCATACCCAGCAAATTCGGAACACCCACCATCAGCCAATAGACGACAGCGGTGCGCACCGGCGACACCAGCCAGCGCAGCAGATAATGGTGCAGATGTTCCCGGTCAGCAGAGAACGGCGCGCGGCCGGAACGGGTGCGGGAGATGATCAGGCGCAGGCAATCCAGCACCGGCAGCAGGAACAGCCCCACCAGCTGCATGTTGGTCAGGCCGCTGTCTGGCTGGGCAACAATGGCCAGCCCCAGCAAACCGATCACGGCAGAGATGCCATAGGCCCCGCTGTCACCAAGGAAAATGCGGCCCCGCATGTTGAAGCACAGGAACACCACACCACCAAAGAACAGCAGCAGCGACAGCCACGCCAAGACCCCGGTTCCGGTGAAGAAGAAGAACAAGGCCCAGATCATAGCGGCGCCACTGGCCACACCATTGGCGCCATCGCTCATGTTGAAGGCGTATTGGAAGCCCACCAGACTGACGATGGTCAGCACGGCACCGACAACCGGCGCCATCGTAACCAGCGTTCCCTCACCGAAATTCAAGGTCTCAATCGCCAGATGCGGGGACAGGATCACCGCCAGGGAGAACATGACCAGCGAAACAGAGAGGCGGATCGCCGGGGGCAAATGCTCCCGGTCATCCATCATGCCCATGATGAACAGGACGGTGGCCGTAGGTACGATGACCCAGTGGGAGACCTCACCGGTCATGACGGAAAGGACAATGCCAATCAGCGCCGCCGGCAGCAGGATGGCCAGACCGCCGATCAGCGGAACAGCACCACGGTGCAGTTTGCGGTACGTATCAGGCTTGTCCATCACCCCCAGCAAGGTTCCGATCCGGGGCGCCATCAGGCAGATCAGCGCAGACGCGGCGATCTGCAGAACAAGAGCTATCGCATAATTCAATTTGCCCACCTTCTGCGCGGGTTTTAGGAACGGGCTATCACCGACCAAATAAACCCGTCATCCCCTGCGCATTTCAGGCGCAAGCAATGCCAAGCTCCCTGGTGGGAGAGCACCTTTGCCGTTTATCCGCGGTCCGCCCCTTCGTTCCGCAGTGCCGAAGCAATGTTGCTTTACCACAACCTGCTGCCGCTGGTGAAGACATTAGCTCAAGCTTCGCCTGCGTCAAAAGCAGAGTTTCAAGAATACAACTTTCTAGGCAGGCTCCCCCGGTTGGGCAAGCTCCACGGTCTCTTTCGCTGAGGAGTCGTATGCAATTTCGGTAGGGAAACCGCCATTACCAACCCGAGTAACGACGTTTGGCATAACCCAAAATGCCGAAAATGAGAATTGCTATGATTTCCTTTGAGGGCGGATGCGCAACTTTCGCAACGCATCGCCCCGACACTATTGGACATCAGCGCAAAAAATCCCGCGCCGCAACATAAAGTGACGAATCAGTCCACTTGGCACCTCTTTTGTCGCGCGAAAGTAACATCCGATCCATTAGGTTCCCCTGCGTCAACGGATCAGGGGGAGGCCCGGATGCCCTCCAGGAAGATGCGCACGGCCACCTCGACATCGCCCAGCACCTCTTCCCGCGTCGGCGGATCGGGCATTTCAGCCGCCAACCGGAACATCGCATCCCCCCAGGCCATGCTGAAAAAGATGCGGGCATATCGTTCCGGGTCCGGAATATAATAGGCACCGTCTCGGGAAATATCCGCCAGATAGGCGCCCAGCATCCGGTTACCTTCCACGAAGCCCTGTTCATGGAAGACCTGCGTCAGATGCGGAAATTTCCGCCCCTCGGCCAGCACGACCCGAGTCAGGGCCAGATTGGCCGGCGATAACAGCACGTCTACCGAACGCACTGCCATTTCCCGCAGCACCTCCCCCGGCGGGCGGGAGCGCACGGCATCGGCCGAAAGCGGTGCCAATACCGCCTGACAGCATTCCACCAGCATGGCCTCCAGCAGCCCGTCCTTGCTGCCGAACAGCTGATAGATGGTGGCGCGCGACCCGCCAGAGAGGGTGAGAATCTCGCTGAGACTGGCCTTCTCATAGCCTTTCTGCAGAAAGACGATGCTGGCCGCATCCAGAATCGCGCGCCGCCGCATCTCCCCACGGCTGGGACGACGCCCGGCCATGGGGATGGCGGGTTTTATCCCGGTCACGGTGTTGCGTCGACCGTGGCCGTTCCACCGGCCAGCGTGCCGCCCCCCAGCGCCTTATACAGCGTCACCAGATTGGACAGACGCTGCAGCCGGACAGAGATCAGGCTCTGCTGGGCGGCATAAAGCGCCCGCTGGCTGTCCAGCACAGTCAGGTAATCATCCACCCCGCGTTCATAGCGGGCCTTGGACAGGTTGAAGCTGCTCTGCGTCGCCGCCACCAGCCCTTCCTGCGCCCGCAACTGGTCCGTCAGCGTCCCCCGCGCCGCCAGACCATTGGCCACCTCCTGGAAGGCGGTGCGCACCGTCTGGCGATACTGGGCCACGGCAATGTCGCGGTTGGCCTTGGCCACACCCAGATTGGCCTCGTTGGCGCCGAAGTCAAAAATTGGCAGCGTGGCAGACGGTGCCACGCTCCATGCCTTCGTTCCGCTATCGAAAAGATTGGACAGGCTGCCCGAAACGGTACCGATGGAAGAGGTCAGCGAGATGCTGGGGAAGAAGGCGGCCCGCGCCGCACCGATATTGGCATTGGCGGAACGCAGGGAATATTCCGCCTGCAAAACGTCTGGGCGATGCACCAGCAGGTCGGATGGCAGGCCGCCCGGCAGATCCGGCAGCATATAGGTGCCATCCTCTGCGGCCAGCGTGGCCAGCCCGGCATCCACCGGGCCGCCGACCAGCACGGTCAGGGCGTTGATGTCCTGATCGACCTGCCGGCGATAGAGCGCCTGGTTGGCACGCGCTGTCTCCAGCGTCGTCTGGGCCTGGCTCAGCTCCAACTGGGTGCGCACGCCCCGGTCGAAGCCGATCTTGATCAGGTCATAGCTTTCCTGCTGGGCCTTCAGCGTATCGTCCGTCAGCTTCAGCAACGCCTTGTCGGACAGCAGGGTCAGCCAGGCATTGGCCACCTCCGCTACCAGCGAGAGCTGGGTGGAACGCTGCGCCTGTTCGGTGGCCAGGAAGCTCTGCAGCGCCGCGTCAGACAGGTTGCGCACCCGGCCAAAGAAATCCAGCTCAAAGGCGGTGATGCCCAGATTGGCCTGGTACTGTTCGGTCACCATGGAGCGGCCATTGCTGGAGCTGGCGGCCGGCACGCCCTGCCGACTGGCCGAAACACCGGCATTCAGCTTCGGCAACAGGTCGGACCGGTTGATGCGGTACTGAGCACGCGCCCGCTCCACATTGGCCACTGCCACTTCCAGGTTGGCATTATTGGCCAGTGCCCGCTCGATCAGGCCTTTCAGGGCCGGATCGCGGAAGAATTCCTGCCAGGCGATGGCGGCGGCCTTCTGATCGGCCGCCTTCACCGGGCCGGCAGATGCCGGCCAGGCACTGGCGACGCCGGTTTCCGGTCGCACCGTCTCCGGCGCCAGGCTGCACCCGGCCAGCCAGAGGGTCAAAGGCAGGGTGAGGGCAAGTTTGGCATGGGTTCTCATCGGATCAGCCCTCCCGGTTGGCGGCGTTTTCCTGCCGCTTCGACCGGTTCAAACGAAGGACCAGCTTCTCCACCACCACGAAGAAGATGGGCACGAAGAAGATAGCCAGCAGGGTGGCGGAGATCATGCCGCCGACCACGCCGATACCGATGGCGTTCTGGCTGCCCGAGCCGGCGCCCGAGGCAATCGCCAGCGGCGTCACACCCAGCACGAAGGCCAGCGAGGTCATCAAGATCGGCCGCAGGCGCTGGCGCGCCGCCTCCAGTGTGGCGGGGATCAGGTCCATCCCCTTCTCATAATATTCCTTGGCGAATTCCACGATCAGGATCGCATTCTTCGCCGACAGGCCAATGGTGGTGAGCAGGCCGACCTGGAAATAGATGTCATTGGGCAAGCCGGTCAGGGTGGCCGCAACCACCGCCCCCAACACACCCAGCGGCACCACCAGCATCACCGACACCGGGATGGCCCAGCTTTCATAGAGAGCCGCCAGGCAGAGGAAGACGACCAGCAGCGAGATGGCATAGAGCGCCGGGGCCTGCGAGCCGGAAAGACGTTCCTCGTAAGACAGGCCCGTCCAGGCCAGCCCGATGCCGGGCGGCAGCTTGGCAACAATCTCCTCTACCGCCGCCATGGCGGCACCCGAGGAATAGCCGCGCGCCGGCTCACCCTGGATGTTCATCGCCGAGTTACCCTGGAAACGCTCCAGACGCACGGGGCCATGGATCCATTCAGCCTTGGCGAAGGCCGAGAACGGCACCATCTCGCCCTTTGCGTTGCGGACATGCAGCAGATTGATGTCCTGGGGCAACATGCGGAACTGGGCTTCGGCCTGCAGGTAGACGCGCTTGACGCGACCCCGGTCGACGAAATCGTCGATATAGGCCGAACCCCACATGTTGCTGAGCGTGCTGTTGACATCGGCGAGATTGAGCCCCAGGGCGGCGGCCTTCACCTTGTCGATATCGACCTTCAACTGGGCAGCATCTTCCATGCCATTGGGGCGGACATTGGCCAATGCGGGATTCTTGGCGGCCATGCCCAGGAACATGTTGCGGGCTTCAAGCAGTTTGGCATGGCCAACACCGCCTTGATCGATCAATTGCAGGTCAAAGCCGGTGGCATTACCCAGTTCCAACACCGCCGGCGGGGTGAAGGCAAAGGCCAGTGCGTCCTTGATGGTCATCATGAAGGCGCCCATGGAACGCATGGCGATGGCCTGGGCACGGCCTTCCTTATTACCGCGCTCCTTCCAGTCCTTCAGGTTCACGAACACCAAGGCGGTATTCTGCCCCTGGCCGGAGAAGGAGAAGCCGGTGATGGAGAAGACGCCGTTGATATACTGCTTCTCCTGCCCCAGCAAATAATCCTCCACCTTCTTCACCGCTTCCAGGGTGCGTTCCTGGGTGGAACCGGAAGGCGTCATCACCTGGGCGAAAATGATGCCCTGGTCTTCTTCGGGCAGGAAGGAGCTGGGCAGCCGGGTGAACAGCACCGCCAGACCGCCAACAATGGCAACGAAGAGCAGCAGGTAGCGCACCGGCCGGTTCACCAGCCGGTCGGTAACCGAGACATAGCGGCGGTTGCTGCGGTCGAAGGTCCGGTTGAACCAGCCGAAGAAGCCTTTACGCTCATGATGCGCCTGGCTTTTCAGGATGGTGGCGCACATTGCCGGGGTCAGCACGATGGCCACCATCACCGACAGCGCCATGGCAGACACAATGGTGATGGAGAACTGGCGATAGATCACACCGGTGGAGCCGGGGAAGAAGGCCATCGGCACGAACACCGCCGACAGCACCATGGCAATACCCACCAGGGCGCCGGTGATCTGTTGCATGGATTTGCGGGTGGCTTCGCGGGCGGAAAGCCCCTCCTCCGCCATCACGCGTTCGACATTTTCCACCACGACGATGGCATCATCCACCAGCAGGCCGATGGCCAGCACCACGCCGAACAGGGTGAGGGTGTTGATGGTGAAGCCGAACGCCGCCAGAATACCGAACGTCCCCAGCAACACCACCGGCACCGCAATGGTGGGAATAAGGGTGGCGCGGAAGCTCTGCAGGAACAGGTACATCACCAGGAAGACCAGCACCACGGCTTCGCCCAGGGTCTTCACCACCTCATGGATGGAGAGCTTGACGAAGGGCGTCGTCTCGAACGGATAGGCCACATCGACCCCGGCCGGGAAGGACGGGCGCAGCGTCTCAATCTCTGCCTTTACAGCCTCTGCCGTGCCCAGTGCATTGGCGCCGGTGGCAAGGTTGATGGCAAGGCCGGCCGCCGGCATCCGGTTATAGCGGGACACGAAGTCGGAATTTTCCGCCCCCAGTTCCACATGCGCCACATCGCGCAGATGGACCGTGGAGCCGTCCGTATTGGTGCGCACCAGGATGGTGCCGAATTCCTCCGGCGTCTGCAGGCGCGACTGGGCGGTGATGGTGGCGTTCAGCTGCTGGCCCTTGGGCGAGGGCGTGCCACCGATCTGGCCAGCGGAGACCTGAGCATTCTGCGCCTTGATAGCGGCCGAAACCTCCGCCACGGTCAGGCCGTAGCTGGTCATCTTGTTCGGGTCCAGCCAGATGCGCATCGCATAGGAGGAGCCGAAAACCTGGATGCTGCCCACGCCATTGACGCGGCTGATCGGATCCTGGATGCGCGAGGCGACAAAATCGCCGATATCGGCATCGTTCAACCGCCCGTCCGTGGAAACAAACGCTGCCACCATCAGGAAGCTGGCCGACGACTTGGCCACCACCACGCCGCGCTGCTGCACCTCTGACGGCAAGCTGGCGAGCGCCGGCTGCACCTTGTTCTGCACCTGCACCTGGGCAATATCGCCATTGGTGCCGGCATTGAAGGTCAGGTTGATGGAAACGGTACCGGTGCTGTCACTGGTGGAGGAGATGTACCGCAGATTATCGATGCCCTTCAGGTTCTGTTCGATAACCTGGGTCACCGTGCGTTCCAGCGTCTCCGCCGAAGCACCAGGGTAAGAGGTGGTAACCGAAATGGTCACCGGCGCGATGGCCGGATATTGTTCGATCGGCAGGCGCATGATCGAAAGCGCGCCCGCCAACATGACGATAATCGCGAGCACCCAGGCGAAGACCGGGCGATCGATGAAGAATTTTGCCATGATGCGGCGCTCCGATCAGTGGGCCTGGCCCTGGGGTGCAGCACCGGCGGCAGGGGCGGTCGGCTTCTGGCCGGCGGGTACGGGCTTCACCTCCGCACCGGGGGCCGTCTTCAGCACCCCTTCGGTGATGATCCGTTCATTGGCGGCCAGGCCCTTGGTCACCAGCCACTGGTCACCGACAGCCTGACGGGTTTCAACCGGGCGCATCTGCACCTTGTTGTCTGCCCCCACCACCATGGCGATAGCAGCACCACCGGCAACGCGCTGGATGCCGACCTGCGGCGCCAGGATGGCGTCAGCCATCACACCCTGTTCCACACGGGCACGCACGAACATGCCGGGCAGCAGTTCCTGGCGCGGATTGGGGAAGGTGGCGCGCAGGGTCACCATGCCCGTCGTCTGATCGACGGTGACTTCATAGAAATCCAGCGTGCCGGCCTCGGCATATTCGCTGCCATCGGGCATCAGCAGGGTGACCCGCAGCTTGCCGCCTTCGGGCATGGAAAGCTGGCCATTGGCGATCTGCCGGCGAAGCGCGGAAATCTCTTCCGCCGACTGGGTCAGATCGACATAGACCTTGGACAGGTCGGTGATGTTGGTCAGCATGTCCGCCTGACCGGCGGTGACCAGGGCGCCCTCGGTAAAGCGCGACCGGCCGATGCGGCCGGAAATCGGCGCATTCACTTCCGTATAGCCAAGATTGATCCGCGCCGTTTCCAGCGCGGCCTTGGCAGAGGCAATCGCCGCTTCCTGCTGGCCCAGCAGGGCGACGACATCGTCATAATCCTGCTGGCTGACGCCGCGCACGCGCACCAGTTCACGGTAACGCTCCGCCTTGGCGCGGGTGGCAACCGCCTGGGCCTGGGCGCTTTTCAGTTTGGCCTCAGCCTCAGCGGCAGCCGCCTTATAGGTAGCCGGATCAATCTGATAGAGCGCCTGGCCGGCCTGGACAGTGCTGCCCTCCTCAAACAGGCGCTTCTTGATGATGCCACCCACCTGCGGTCGCACCTCGGACACCTGGAAGGCGGTGATACGGCCGGTCAGTTCCGTGGTCAGCGTATAGGGTTTGGCCGACAGGGTGACCACCCCCACTTCCGCTGGTCCCATCGGACCCATGGCATGCTGTTCCTTGCCGCAGGCGGTCAGTAACAGCAGGACGCTACCGAGCGCGAGCGGCCCTTTGAGACGGGAGAGGGTGGGCATGGTGCAGTGATCCCCAGTGATCGGTCGTTCTCCGCGCCGGACGCGCGGTTGTCAAATTACATCCGATGGCGGATGTATCATGCATCCGGCAACACAGGTAGATTTCTTTGCGCTGCCGACCCTATCACCATGGCGATAGGCCGGGCGGAAAGATACTGTACTGACGGGTACATTTCTGTACCGGCACTTATGGGTTCAAATGCAAACAGCCTCTGTGATCCGGCTCACAGAGGCTGTTGATTTTTAACGCGCCGCACAATTTCGTTTTAAAACAAACGCTTGATATCCCCCAACCAGTAAGGATACCCCGGATCAGAAACCGCCATCGATACGGTAGATATCGGGGGCGGTCGGCTTTTCAACATAGGAGAGCCGCAGATTCGCCCCCTTCACCACCGGTTGGGCATTGGGCTTGTCGGCCTTTTCCGTGATCAGGCCCAGCACCAGTTCCGTCAGGCGGCCCTGGTTATCCTTGCCCTGAAACACCAGCACATTGTCGCCATCCAGCGGGTGGTTCAACACCAGCGTATCGGGCTTATAGCCCTGATCGGTAAGGAAATTACGCAGGGCGTTGGCGGCGGAGACGATATTTTCGGCCTTGGTGTCCGAACCCGCTTCCCGTCCCCAGATGACATTGACGCGGAACAGCTTTTTGGATTTGTAGCCCATGATATAGGCGACCACGCCCACGCCGCTGTCCGGCAGCAGATCCTTGACCTTGATCAGCAGGGCCGTAGTGCGTTCCGATGGGTCTTCCACCTTCTGCACCGCGTCACCGGTCAGGTTGAAATCCTTGGCGATGGCTTTGCGCAGCTCTTCCTCATTCATGCCGAAGCGGGCATTGCGGAAGCCCTCTACCTTGGCCTGCTTGGTCTGGCCAGCGGGGGCGGCAGGGCTGGTCTGCGCCTGGGCCAGGGTGGGGGCCGCGACCAGCACCATCCCCAACAGCAGCGAAGCGGCAAAACGCGCGAACATGGAACCCTCATGGCAGGAATTGGCTTTGCACCCTGTTCTATCGCCAGTTCCGCCGAATGACGATGCTTTTCCACATCCTTACCGCTTGGGGGCAGGTACCGGGTTCCCGTCGGCACCTGCCCCCAACTACTCAATGAAACAGCACGGCCGCCTTTTGCAGGGTGACCCAGACACCCCAGAGGATGGGGATACCGACCGCCAGCCAGGCCAATGCCGCCCTGCCGTCCAGACCGCCCTTGCCAATGCCGAAGGAACCGGTCACCTGCTGGGCGGCCGCGGCGCGGGCGGAGGCCTGCAGGGCCGCCACTTCGCTGTCGGGCATGAACCATTTCTCCGCCAACGGCCGCACGGCCAGATTGGCCAGCAGCCCCAACACCAGCATCCCGGCCAGGATATACATGGTGAAATCATAGACCTGATCGCGCGGCACCCCGGCATCGATCTGGGCTTCGCGGATGAAGGTAACGACGAACGGGCCGATAATGCCCGCCGTGGCCCAGGCCGTCAGCAGGCGGCCATGGATGGCGCCCACGAACTGGGTACCGAAAATATCCGCCAGATAGGCCGGGATGGTGGCAAAGCCGCCGCCATACATGGACAGGATGATGCAGAAGAAGGCGACGAACAGGGCGACAGAACCGGCATGGGCCGCCCAGGGGGCCAGCCCATAGAGAACGATGCCGAGCGCGAAGAAGGTGAAGTAAGTCGCCTTGCGGCCGATCTTGTCCGACAGCGAGGCCCAGAAGAAGCGGCCACCGATATTGAACAGCGACAGCAGGCCAGTGAAGCCGGCGGCAATGGCCGCCACCGCCTTGCGCTGGCTTTCATCCAGGGCATTGAAGCCCACATCCGGCGCGCCGATCAGCGAACCAGCGAAAATTTCCTGCAGCATGGGCGAGGCCATGCCGATCACGCCGATACCGGCAGAGACATTCAGGCAGAGCACCGCCCAGATCAGCCAGAACTGCTTGGTTTTATGGGCATCACGCAGATGCACATGGCCATGGGTGATCATAACCTTACCGCTTGGGGGCGGTGCGGCCCAGCCATCCGGGCGCCAGCCGGCCGGCGGAATGCGATACCCAAAGGCCCCGGCCACCATGAACACGAAATAGCCGGCCGCCATCACCAGGAAGGTCTGCCACACGCCCACGCTGGTGGGGCTGCGGAACATGTTCATCAGAATGTCGGCCAGCGGCGCGCCGATCATCGCCCCGCCGCCAAAGCCCATGATGGCCATGCCGGTGGCCATGCCGCGCCGGTCGGGGAACCATTTCACCAGGGTGGAGACCGGCGAGATATAGCCAAGCCCCAGCCCGATCCCGCCAATGACGCCGGAGCCCAGCCACATCAGCCAGAGTTGATGGGTCATGATCCCGAAGGCAGCGATCACCATGCCGCCACACCAGCAAAGGGCGGAGACAAAGGCGGCCTTGCGGGGCCCGACCTTTTCCAGCCAGCCGCCCCACACGGCCGCCGAACAGCCCAGGAAGACGAAGAACAAGGTGTACATGATCGACAGGTCGGCCACCCGCCAGTCGCAACTGGTGGTGAACAGGGCCGAAAGGACATTCAGGTCCGTACAGGCGACCGGGGCCGTGACGCCCAGCGCCCGGCTGAGCGGTAGCCAGAAGACGCTGAAACCATAGGCCATGCCGATGCACAGATGCACGGCCAGGGCTGCCGGTGGCACCAGCCAGCGGTTGAATCCGGGCTGGGCAATGATGCGCTGCTTATCCAGCAGGCCCACGCCATCCGCATCTAAAGGGGGATTGGCAGCACTCATCCTTTTCACGCCTCCTGTTCCAGTTTCCTGCCTGTTCAGTCACTTGCGGCCGGCGCTTATAGCGCACCGTGCTGGGGGCGCGAGGTGCCAAAACCTCACGCCTGTATGCGCAGACTTTCCAATGCCTGGCGCACCAGCGGGTCCAGCCCCTGTCCACCCGCATCCAGATGCGCCAGAATTGTCTGGCGCATCCGGGGATCCCAGAAGCTGCGAATATGGTCGGCGATGCCAGCGGCGGCCTGGTCGCCGGGTTGGGTGGCGAAGAATTTGCCGATCTGGTTGGCCATGCTGACCAGCTTGTCAGGCGACATCGGCCTTTGCCTTTCCGTCAATACGATTTGGATGGGTGAACAGCTCAAACTCCGGGCCACGCACGATGGCGGCCAGGGTGATGCCAGCCTGTTCAGCCAGCCGCACGGCGAGCGCCGTGGGGGCGGAAATGGCGGCGATGACAGGTGCGCCGATACTGGCCGCCTTCTGCACCATTTCAACCGATACCCGGCTGGTCAGCAGCAGGATGCCGGCAGCCGGGGAGATACCGGCGCGTGCCAGGGCGCCGGCCAGCTTGTCCAGCGCGTTATGCCGCCCGACATCCTCCCGCACGGCAACGATGCCGGTATTGGCGGTCCAGAAGGCGGCGGCATGAACGGCGCGGGTCTGCTGGTTCAGCGGCTGCAGCGCCGCCAGTTGCGCCATGGCGTTTGTCAGTTGGGTCGGGGTGAAACGGGGCTGTGCCGTCACCACCGGCAGGGCGCGGTTGGCTTCCGCCAAACTCTCAATCCCGCACAAGCCACAGCCGACAGGACCGGCCAGCCGCCGCCGCCTTCTTTCCGCCCGTGCCGCCGCCGCCGGTTCCAGCCACAGGCGCAGGTTCACGCCATCCGGAACCGGCACCAGCTCCAGTTCCCGGATGGCGGATGGCTGATCGATGATGCCTTCGGTCAGGCTGAAACCGACCGCGAAATCCTCCAGGTCTGCCGGGCTCGCCATCATCACCGCATGGGCGGCCCCGTCATAGCTGAAGGCGACCGGTGTTTCCTCGGCCAGATGGCGTTGATGCGGCTGCATTTCCCCCGCCCGCCACGCCTGACCGGGGGTTATCCTTACGGCTTGGGGGAGAGGTTGATCACTCATTCCGCCGCACTCACGTGGCCGGAAATGCGGCGCGACAGGTCGGCATGGGCCTGATAGCGCTCCTGCCAGTCAGAGGGGCCATTGCTGGGCGATACCTGCACCGCCGTCACCTTATATTCCGGGCAATTGGTCGCCCAATCGGAATAGTCGGTGGTGACGACATTGGCCTGGGTCATCGGGTGGTGGAAGGTGGTGTAGACGACACCCGGTGCCACCCGGTCGGTGATCAGCGCCCGCAGCGTCGTCTCCCCCGCCCGGCTCTGCAGCCGTACCCAATCCCCGTCGCGCACGCCGCGCTGTTCGGCATCATGCGGGTGGATTTCCAGCCGATCTTCCTGATGCCAAACGGTATTGGCCGTGCGCCGTGTCTGCGCGCCGACATTATATTGCGACAGGATGCGCCCGGTGGTGAGCAGCAGGGGGAAGCGTGGGCCCGTCTTCTCGTCGGTCGGGATATATTCGGTAATGACGAACTTGCCCTTGCCACGGGCGAAGCCGCCAATATGCATGACGGGCGTGCCTTCCGGGGCCTTGTCGTTGCAGGGCCATTGCACCGATCCCAGTTCCTCCAGCTTGGCGTAAGACACGCCCTTGAAGCTGGGGGTGACGGCGGCAATCTCGTCCATGATCTCCGCCGGGTGCTTGTAATTCATCGGGAAACCCATGGCATTGGCGATGGCCACGGTGATTTCCCAATCCGCCAGCCCCGGCCCGCCGGCCCCATTGCGCGGCGGCATCACCTTGCGCACGCGATTGATGCGGCGTTCGGCGTTGGTGAAGGTGCCGTCTTTCTCCAGGAAAGTGCTGCCGGGCAGGAAGACATGGGCGTAATTCGCCGTCTCGTTCAGGAACAGATCCTGCACCACCACACATTCCATCGCCGACAGGCCAGCGGCGACATGGGTGGTGTTGGGATCGGATTGAACGATATCCTCCCCTTGCACATACAGCCCCTTGAAGCTGCCACCGACGGCGGCATCCAGCATGTTGGGGATGCGCAGGCCCGGTTCATTATCCAGGGTCACACCCCAGAGATTTTCAAACATCTCCCGCGTCGCATCGTCCGCCACATGGCGGTAGCCTGACATTTCATGCGGGAACGACCCCATGTCGCAGGCCCCCTGCACATTATTCTGCCCGCGCAGCGGGTTCACCCCCACCCCTTCCCGGCCCAGATTGCCGGTGGCCATGGCCAGATTGGCAATGGCCATCACGGTGGTGGAGCCCTGGCTATGCTCGGTCACGCCCAAGCCGTAATAAATCGCCCCATTGCCGCCCGTGGCATAGAGCCGGGCGGCACCGCGCAGATGCTCCGCCGGCACACCGGTATATTGTTCCACCGCCTCCGGGCTGTGGCGCGGGTCGGAGACGAAATCCGCCCAATCGGTGAACTCCTCCCAATCGCAGCGTTCACGCACGAACGCTTCATTCACCAGCCCTTCGGTGACGATGACATGGGCCATAGCCGTCAGCACCGCCACATTGGTGCCGGGACGCAACGGCAGATGGAAATACGCTTCCACATGCGGCTGGCGCACCAGATCAATCCGGCGCGGATCAATGACGATCAGCTTGGCCCCCTGGCGCAACCGCTTTTTCAGGCGGGAGCCGAAGACGGGATGCCCATCGGTGGGGTTGGCCCCGATCACCACCACCACATCGGCGTGCTCCACGGAGTCAAAATCCTGCGTACCGGCAGAGGTGCCAAACGCCGTCTTCAACCCATAGCCGGTGGGGGAATGGCAGACGCGGGCGCAGGTATCGACATTATTATTGCCGAAACCACCCCGGATCAGCTTCTGCACCAGATAGGTTTCTTCATTGGTGCAGCGGGACGAGGTGATGCCGCCAATGGCATTGCGGCCATATTGGCCCTGCAGGCGCTTGAATTCAGATGCCACATGGGAAATCGCCTGATCCCAGGTCACTTCCTGCCAGGGATCGTTGATCTTCGCCCGCAGCATCGGCTTCAGGATACGTTCCTTATGCGTGGCATAGCCCCAGGCAAAGCGGCCTTTGACGCAGGAATGGCCCCGGTTGGCCTTGCCATCCTTATAGGGGACCATGCGCACCAGTTCGGTCCCGCGCATTTCCGCCTTGAAGGAACAGCCAACCCCGCAATAGGCGCAGGTGGTGACGACGGAATGTTCAGGCTGGCCGATCTCGATCACCGATTTTTCGATCAGCGTCGCCGTGGGGCAGGCCTGTACGCAGGCCCCACAGGATACGCAATCCGATGACAGAAAATCCTGCCCCGCCCCGGCATTCACCTTGGACGCAAAACCCCGGTCGGCAATGGACAGCGCAAAGGTACCCTGCACCTCCTCACACGCCCGCACGCAGCGGGCGCAGACGATGCATTTGCTGGGATCGAAGGTGAAATAGGGGTTGCTGGTATCCTTTTCCTGGCCCAGATGGGTTTCAACCTCATTGCCATAGCGCACTTCCCGCAAGCCCACAGCACCGGCCATATCCTGCAATTCGCAATCGCCATTGGCGGCACAGGTCAGGCAATCCAGCGGATGGTCGGAGATATAAAGCTCCATCACCCCACGCCGCAGCTTGGCCAGCTTCGGCGTCTGCGTCGCCACCTTCATGCCGGGCGCGACAGGCGTGGTGCAGGAAGCGGGGGTGCCGTTGCGCCCCTCAATCTCCACCAGACAGAGCCTGCAGGAACCATAGGCATCCAGCATGTCGGTGGCACAGAGTTTCGGCACCTGGATGCCGGCATCCATGGCCGCCCGCATCACCGATGTGCCTTCCGGCACGCTGATGTCCACCCCGTCAATGGTCAGGCTGACCATGCTCTCCGACTTGGACCTGGGCGTGCCATAGTCGATCTCGTGGATCAGGGTCATGGGTTCCTCCGGGGGTGGGGGCAGGCGTGGGAATGAGGTGAGCTTGTTTCAGCACATTGCGTTTTTGCTGCCTCCCCCGCGAAAGCGGGGGTCCAGGGGCCAAGTGCACCGAAGCGTTGGTTCTTGTGGCCCCTGGTTCCCCGCTTTCGCGGGGAAGGCATGGAATAAGGGATGTTGATGGGGGCGCTCATCCCCCCTACTCCGCCGCCGCCGCATGACGCCGCCGGAAATCCTCCGGGTAATGGCGCACGGCACTCAACACCGGATAGGGGGTGAAGCCGCCCAGCGCGCAGAGCGAGCCGAACTTCATCGTGGCGCAGAGATCTTCCAGCAGGGCCAGATTGGCATCGACATCGCGGCCCGCCATGATCTTTTCCACCACCTCCCGCCCCCGGGTGGAGCCGATGCGGCAGGGGGTGCATTTGCCGCAGGATTCAATGGCGCAGAATTCCATGGCGAAACGCGCCTGCGCCGCCATGTCCACGCTGTCATCAAACACCACAATCCCGCCATGGCCGATCAGGCCATCACGCTGGGTAAACGCCTCATAATCATAGGGTGTGTCGAACAGCATCGGCGGGAAATAGGCGCCCAGCGGGCCGCCGCACTGCACCGCCTTGACCGGGCGACCGGTGGCGGTGCCATCGCCGATGCCTTCAACGATTTCACCCAGCGTCACGCCGAACGCCGTTTCATACAGCCCGCCATGGCGGACATTGCCGGCGATCTGGATTGGCATGGTGCCGCGTGAACGTCCCATGCCGAAATCGGCATAATAGGCCGCCCCTTCCGCCAGGATCACCGGCACGGTGGCCAGCGAGATCAGGTTGTTGATCACGGTCGGCTGGCCGAACAGGCCCTTATGCGCCGGCAGCGGTGGCTTGGCCCGCACCTGCCCGCGCTTGCCCTCCAGGCTTTCCAGCAGGGCGGTTTCCTCCCCGCAGACATAGGCCCCGGCACCAACGCGCAATTCCAGATCGAACGTGACGCCGCTGCCCAGAATATCGGCCCCCAGCCGCCCGGTACGGTAGGCTTCCGCAATGGCGGCGCGCATGGTGCGGTTGGCATGGGGATATTCGGAGCGGGAATAGATGTACCCCTTGGTCGCCCCGACCGCGATGCCGGCAATGCTCATGCCTTCGATCAGGCAGAACGGATCGCCCTCCATGATCATCCGGTCGGCGAAGGTGCCGCTATCGCCCTCATCCGCGTTGCAGACGATATATTTCTGCGGGGCCCTGGTGTCGGCCACCGTCTTCCATTTCACGCCGGTGGGAAAGCCGGCCCCACCGCGACCGCGCAGACCGGATTTTGTCACCGTCTCCACAATGGCCGCCGGGCCAATCGTCAAGGCGTGGCGCAGGCCCTTGTAACCGCCCGTCGCCTCATAATCGGACAGCGACAGCGGATCGACGATGCCGCAGCGGGCAAAGGTCAGCCGCGTCTGGCCCTTCAGCCAGGGATGATCCTCCATCCGGCCCAGCCGCAGCGGATGGGCGCCGCCCAGCAGAAAGCCGGCATTGAACAGGCCCGGCACATCATGCGGATTGACCGGGCCATAGGCGATGCGGCCGGCGGGTGTTTCCACCTCCACCAGCGTTTCCAGCCAGAACAGCCCGCGCGAGCCGGTACGAATGATGCTGATGGCTGTGCCATCGGCGGCGGCATGGCTGGTGATGGCCTTCACCACCCGCTCCGCCCCCACAGCCAATGCTGCCACGTCCTGCGGGATGAACAGCCGGATCGGCGATATCGGGGCGGTATTCATGCGCGCCGCGCCTCCTCAACAATGCCGGCCAGGCTTTCCGGGGTCAGCCTGCCATGCGGTTCGCCATCCACCAGGGCGGCGGGGGCCGTGGCGCAGAGGCCCAGGCAATAGACCGGTTCCACCGTCACCGACCCGTCCGGCGTGGTGCCGCCCCAATCAATGCCCAGCCGGCGCAGCAGGTGGCTGGCCGTATGCTCCCCCTTCATGGACTGGCACGCCTCTGCCCGGCAGAGCTTCACCACATGGCGGCCGGCGGGATCATGGCGGAAATCATGATAGAAGGTGATGACGCCATGCACCTCCGCCCGCGACAGGTTCAGCGCATCCGCCAGCAGCGGCACCGCCGGTTCGGGCACATGGCCGAACTCTTCCAGCAGCGCGTGCAGGATGGGCAACAGGGCGCCCGGCATCTGGGCATGGTCAGCAATAATCGCTTCCGCCCGGAACGGATCCCAGGTGGGGCGATGGGACGCGCTTGGCATCGGGGGCTGCCTTTCGTCTCAACATCGTTTCAGTTGAGAGAAACAGAGCCTTGCACGCGTTTCAACATAGCTGTCCCATGCTGCGATAGAACATTTCTATCAATAACCCGTTGTCGATCCAGAAACCCGACGGGGCGGCCGCCAGCCCGGGACCGCCCCTGCAAAGCCGGCACTGGCGGTGGGGCTGGCTTTGCGCTATCCCCTGTGCCCAGCCAAACCGGTTTTGTTCTTGAGACGTGACATGACGAATTGCCATTGCGGCTCCGGCCGCGCCTTTGATGAATGCTGCGGTCCTTACCTCTCGGGGGCGGCCGTGCCGCCGACGCCGGAAGCGCTGATGCGCTCGCGTTACTCTGCCTTCGCCACGGCCAATGTCGCCTATCTGGGTGAAACGCTGCTGCCGGGCACGCAGGATGATTTCGACGCCGAACAGGTGACGGAATGGGCGAAGAACAGCCAGTGGACCGGGCTGGAAGTGCGCTCCACCGCCGATGGCAAGGACGCCAATGAAGCCTATGTCGAGTTCGTCGCCAAGTTCATCATGGATGGCAAGGAACTGATTCACCATGAAACCGGCCGCTTCCAGAAGCAGGATGGCCGCTGGTGGTATGTGGATGGCATCATGGGCCAGCGCCCGCGCACCGTGGTGAAGGTTGGCCGCAACGATCCCTGCATCTGCGGGTCGGGCAAAAAATACAAGAAGTGCTGCGGGGCCTAAGAGCCCGTCCGGAAAGTTTCACGCGATCTCAACGTCTTAAACGTCTTATCTTTAAACGCTCCCGTCACCCATGCTGCGGCCGGGGTCCAGAATCACAAGCGTTTTGCTCTACGAACTGGACCCCGGCCTTCGCCGGGGTGACGGGATTAAGACATTAACATGTTGAGAAAGAAGGAAAACTTTTCAGACGGACTCTAAGCCGTTCTGATCGCTCCCCGCCCCGGAAGGGGCGGGGAGCGATAACCCATCCCTATCACCCTGATCAGATCAATCGATTTCCCTATCGCCGGCGGTTCGGCCAGAATAACGACCAATCGGACATGTGATCGGGAGTTGATCCAATGCAACAGCGTAAATCCGCTGAGAAAGTCTTTCATGCCCTGCGTCAGCATGGGGCCGGCCTTGTGGCCAAAGGGGAACAGCTGATCATTGAAGGTTCAGCGCCAGCAGATATCTTGATGCAGGCGCATCGCCATCGGCGCACATTGCTGGCGATGGTGCGCATGAAAGCCTGACCTGCCCGGAACCCCCAAAGGATATCGTGCTGCAAGCCCCCTCCCCCCACCTGCCCGCCGGTCACCAGCCTGTAAAGACGCCGCGTGTCGGCGTATTGCTGATCAATCTCGGCACGCCGGAGGGCACCGATTACTGGTCGATGCGGCGCTATCTGTCGGAATTCCTCTCCGACCGGCGGGTGGTGGAAGTGCCGCGCCTGATCTGGCAGCCGATCCTGCAGGGCATCATCCTGACCTTCCGGCCGAAGAAGAGCGGCCATGCCTATGCCGGCATCTGGAACCGGGAACTGGATGAAAGCCCGCTGAAAACCCATACGCGCGAACAGGCACTGCTGCTTTCCGCCGCCATGGCGGCCCGCCATGGCGATGGCGTGGTGGTGGAATGGGGGATGCGCTATGGCCACCCCTCCACCGCCGCCGCCCTGGAACGGCTGACGGCGGCAGGGTGCGAACGCATTCTGCTGTTCCCGCTCTATCCGCAATATAGCGCCACCACCACGGCCACGGCCTGCGATCAGGCCTTCCGTGCCCTGATGGCCATGCGCCGCCAGCCGGCGCTGCGCACCGTGCCGACATATCATGATGAGCCGGCCTATATCAGCGCGCTGGCCACCAGCGTGCGCGACCATCTGGCCGGGCTGGACTGGACGCCCGATCTGCTGATCACCAGCTTCCATGGCCTGCCCAAGGCCTATCTGGAAAAGGGCGATCCCTATCATTGCTATTGCCTGAAGACGGCGCGGCTGTTGCGCGAAGAACTGGGCTGGACAGCGGACAAGCTGCGCTTTGCCTTCCAGTCCCGTTTTGGCCGCACCGAATGGCTGCAGCCCTATCTGGAACCGATGGTGAAGGCCCTGCCGGAACAGGGTGTGAAGAACCTTGCCATCATGGCCCCCGCCTTTGTCAGCGACTGTGTGGAGACGCTGGAGGAGGTCAACCAGGGCATTCGGGAGACATTCCTTACCGCTGGGGGGCAGAATTTCACCTATATTCCCTGCCTGAACAGCAGCCCCGCCCATATCGACCTGCTGGTCCGCCTGACCGAACGCGAATTGGGGGGCTGGGTATAGATCCCCACCACACAACCCCACGCCGATCCAACCCGGCAAAAATGATCGTGCACCGCGTGCCATTTCATGGCACGCGGTTTGCTTTATAAAGTTCCGGTTGGAAAATTCTTCAGGCGAAAGAAACGATAATGGCCACGACGATCACTCTGCCGAACTATACCGGTCCGGTCAGCGGCCTGACGCCGCAGAGAATGTCAACGTTGACGGCCACCCAGATCCGATCGTTCGATCTGGAGGATATCGGTTCCCTGACAAAGCCGCAGATTGCCGCCATTTCTGTCAGGCAAATCAGTGGCTTGACCACCGCCCACATCCAGGCATTGAACAGCAGCCAGATCGGTTTCACCGCAGCGCAACTGGCCGCCCTCAGCGATGATCAGTTCAAAGCCTTCGAGGCCGATGATTTCTCCGCCATGACGGTCAGCCAGATCCGCGGGTTGACCCCGCGGGAGGTGGCATTAATGACCCCTGAAAAAATTGCCGCCCTCTCCACCACCCAGGTGGCCGCACTGACGGCGCCGCAATTGAAGGCGATGTCCACCACGCAGATCGCCAGCTTCAGCACAGACCAGATCGGGGCGCTGACCAGCAGCCAGATCGCGGCCCTGTCCGGCGACCAGTTGAATGCGATGACGGCGGATCAGGTGGGGGCCCTGTCCACCAACCAGTTGAAGGGCCTGACCGCAGCACAGATGGCGTCGTTGAGCGACACCCAGCTGGAACGGTTGAGCCCGACCCAACTGGCCAGCCTGTCCACCGTGCAGGTCCGCAGCCTGACATTGACGCAGCTGAACAACTTGTCCGCCGCGCAATGGCAAAATTTCACCCCGGCCCAGATCGGCACCCTGACAACGGGACAGGTGAAGGGGCTGGATACAAACCTGCTGTCCAGCCTGCCGGAGGCACAGTTCAAGGGCTTTACCGCCAGCCAGCTGGCAGCATTGACCACCACCCAGGTTCAGGGCCTGTCCGGCGAACAGATCGGCAGCATGAGCCCGGCCCAGATGATGGGGCTGACCCAGGCCCAGCTGGGTGCCCTGACAGAAGGTCAGTTGGCGGCTTTCAGCCCCGGTCAGCTCTCCAAATTGTCGGTGGCCCAGGTGAAATGGCTGCCGGCGGAAAAAATGACCGCCCTGTCCCCCGACCAGGTGGCCGGACTGAACGGGGCGCAGATCAACGCACTGACCACCACCCAGTTCCAGAATCTCAGCGCCGACCAGATCGGCGTGCTGACCCCCGCCCAGATCGCCCAAATCGGCCCGGCCAAGCTGTCCAACCTGAATGATGAACGGCTGGCCGCCCTGACCGGCACCCAGCTGACGGCGCTGACCCCCTCCCAGGTGGCCGTGCTGACCACCACCCAGCTGGCCAGCCTGACCGATGATCAGTTCGGCAGCCTGGGCAAGGGCCAGCTGACCGCCCTGACGGCCAACCAGATCAAGGCCCTGCCGGAAGGGCGGGTCGCCATTTTGTCCACCACCCAGCTGGCCGCGCTGACGGCCCCGCAGGTGGGCGCCCTGACCAGCGGGCAGATCACGGCGCTGAGCCAGGATCAGCTGGCGGCATTGACCACGGTGCAGCTGCGCGCGCTGACCACCAGCCAGATCGGGATGCTGGCCGGCAACCAGCTTTCCGCGCTGAGTTCGACGCAGGTCGCCGCCCTCAACCCCGGCCAGGTACGGGGCGTCGCACCGGAACTGCTGGGCGGCCTGTCCACCACACAAGTGTCGGCCCTGACGCCGGCCCAGGTGGCCGCCATCTCCACCGACCAGATGACGGCGCTGACCGGCAGTCAGCTGGCGGCCATGTCCGCCACCCAGCTGCGCAGCTTCAGCGCCGCCCAGGTCGGCGCCATCACCGCCGAACAGATTGGCAGCATCGGCGGCGATGTGATGGCCAATCTGACGGCCGTGCAGCTGAAAGGCATGTCCAGCACCCAGACGGCGGCCCTGAACCAGACTCAGGTGGAAAGCCTGTCCCGCGCCCAGCTGGCCGGTTTCAACAACAGCGCCCTTTCCGGCTTCAGCAATGTGCAGCTGTCCTGGCTGTCCAGCACGCAGCTGGGCGGGTTGACGGCGGGGCAGATCGGCGCACTGAGCGATGGCCAGATCGCCGGCCTGACCGGCAGCTCCCTGGCCGGGCTGACCAACCAGCAGATCAAGGGCCTGACCACCCTGGCCATTGCCGCCCTGTCGCCCGATCAGCTGGCCGCCCTGACCAGCGAGCAGGTGGCCAGCCTCAGCACCACCCAGATCCGGGGATTGACGCCCGAGCAGGTGACGGCCCTCAACACCACCCAGATCGGCGGGCTGGCCGCCTCCAGCATCTCCAGCCTCAGCACCGCACAGGTGGCCGCCCTTTCCGGGGAACAGGTGGCCAGCCTGTCGGAAGTGCAGCTGAAGGCGCTGTCGGCCACCCAGATCGGCGCCATGCAGGGTGAGGATGTGGCCGCCCTGACCACCAGCCAGATGGCCCTGTTGAATTCCGGGCAGATCAAGGCGCTGACGGCCGACCAGATCGCCCGGCTGTCCGGCACGCAGATGGCGGCCCTGTCGACCACCCAGCTGTCGGCCCTTTCCTCCACCCAGATCAACGCCATCAGCGGGGAACAGCTGGCGGCCCTGTCGGCTACCCAGCTGGCCGGCCTAGCCGCCGGCCAGCTGGGCGGGCTGGCCCCGGAAAAGGTGGCACAGCTGACCCCCGCCCAGATCGGCGGCATGACGGTGGCCCAGGTCAAGAACTTGACGGTGACCCAGCTGAACAGCCTGAGCGAAAATCAGATCGGCGCACTGACGCCGGAGCAGCTGGCGGGGCTGAGCAACAGCCAGGTGGCGGGTGTCAGCAACGAATTCATGGGCCGCCTGACTGCCAGCCAGTTCGCCGGGCTGACAGCCGGCCAGTTTGGTGCCATGACGGCGGATCAGCTGAATTCCTTCAGCGATGAACGTTTTGCCGAAATCTCCGTCAGCCAGCTTTCCGGCCTGACGGCCACGCAGATCGGCAGCCTCAGCCAGACCCGCGTGGCCTCCATCGGGCAGGAACAGTTTGCCAGCCTCAGCGTGGGTCAGATTGGCGGGTTGAAGGCGGAACAGGTCGCCGTCTTGAACATCAACAATCTGAATGGCTTGAGCACGGTGAAGTTCGCCGCCCTGACGCCGGCGGCCATCAGTGGGCTGAACACCACCCAGATCACCAATCTGAGCCCGGAACTGCTGGCCGGCATGACGGCGCCCCAGCTGGCAGGGCTTTCTACCGACCAGTTCGCCCTGCTGTCGCCCGACCAGCTGGCCAGCCTGACCAACACGCAGATTTCCGGCCTGACAGCGGCACAGCTGGGGTCACTCAGCCCGGCGCAGCTGGCTGGGCTGACCCCGGCGCAGATGGCGGCCCTGCCCAATGCCGCCATCACCGGGTTGACCGGTGGCCAGATCACCGCGCTGACACCGCAGCAGATGGCCGGGCTGACGACAACGCAAATTGGCTTGTTCACACCCGACCAGATGAGCAAGTTGTCACCCGATCAGGTGGCCCAGCTGACCGTGCCGCAGCTGCAGGCGCTGTCCGCCACGCAGCTGGGCGCCATCGGTGCCGTCAGCCTGCCGATGTTGAGCCAGACGCAGCTGCAGGCCCTGGGCACCCGCCAGATCGCCGGCCTGTCCGCCGACCAGATCAATGCCCTGACGGCCAGCCAGATGCCCTGGCTCAGCACCGGCCAGCTGGGGGCCATCAGCAGCACGGCCGCTGCCGGGCTGCGCGGTGAACAGCTGGAAGCCCTGTCCAGCGCCCAGTTCGCCACGCTGTCCTCAGACCAGATGAAGGCGGTGTCACCCTCCCAGCTGGCAGCACTCAGCGATACGCGGCTGGCCCAGTTGAGCACCGGCCAGGTGAGCGGGCTGACCGCTGCCCAAGTCAACAGCTTCAGCACCACCCAGCTGGGGCTGATGGGCACCGGGCAGGTCAGCGCGCTGGGCACTGGTGTTATCGCCAGCCTGTCTGCCGGCCTGCTGAACGCGCTCAGCAGCACGCAGATGAGCGGGCTGACCGCTGCCCAGGTCGGCGCCCTCTCCCCGGCCCAGGTCGCCTCCCTGCAGACGGAAAAGCTGGGCGTGATTGTGGCCCAGCAGCTGCCTTCCCTGACAGCGGCCCAGCTTGGCGCCATGAGCCAGGCGCAAATCCAGTCGCTGGGCACCAGCGGCATCGCCGCCTTGTCCGCCACCCAGCTGGGCGGGTTGACCGCCAGCCAGGCCGGCGGCCTTTCCGCCAGCCAGATGCAGGCCCTGACCACCACGCAGGTGGCCGGGCTGTCCACCGGCTTCGTCAGCTCCATCGGCACAGTGCAGTTCGCCGCCTTGACCGGGACGCAGCTGAACGCCCTGTCCAGCGCCCAGGTGGGGGCGCTGTCCTCCGCCCAGGTCGGTGCCCTGACCTCCAGCCAGATCGGCCTGCTGAACGTGGCCCAGCTCAACCAGCTGAACGCCACGCAGCAGGCCGCCTTCAGCGGCACGCAATTGCAGGATCTCACCACCACGCAGGTGGCGGGGCTGTCCACCGGCTTCATCAGCCGGCTGACACCGGATCAGGTCAGCAACATGCTGACCAATCAGGTGCAGGCGCTCTCCCCCTCAGCACTGGGGGCCATTCCCGCCGCCAGCATCGGTTCCATCGGCACGGCCCAGCTGGGCGGCATATCCTCCACCCAGGTCAGCGGGTTGACCAGCGACCAGCTGCAGGCGCTGTCCAACACCCAGTTGCAGTCCCTGTCCACCAGCGCCATGCCGGGCCTGACCGGGCAGCAGCTTTCCGGCCTGCTGCGGGTGCAGCTGCGCGCCCTGGGCAGCGGCCAGGTGGCCGCCCTCACCGGCACGCAGATCGGCGGCATGGCACCCAGCCAGTTCGCCAACTTCACCGCGGCGCAGATGCAGTCGCTGACCGGCAGCCAGTTCAGCCAAGTGTCGTCGGCGCAGATCGCAGCGGTCGGCGTCAGTCAGTTCACCGCCTTGACCACCAGCCAGATCAGCCAACTGACGCCCCCGCAGCTGACCGGCCTGACCACGGATCAGGTGGCAGCGATGCCCAGCAGCCAGATCAGCGCCCTTTCCACCAGCCAGATCGAATCCATGTCGGAAAAGCAGGTGAAAGCCTTCACCTCTGCCCAACTGGATAGCATGACCAGCGCCCAGCGTCAGGCGGTGAACAATGCCCTGGCATAAGCCGACGCCCCCATGATGAAGAGTCCGTTACGCATCCTTGGCAAGGCAAGCTCCATCAATGTCCGCAAAGTTCTCTGGACCTGCCGGGAAATTGGCCAGGACTTCGTGCGGGAGGATTGGGGCAGCGGCTTCCAACCCGTCGACACCGCAGCATTCCGGCAGATCAATCCCAATGGACAGGTGCCGGTGGTGGCCCTGCCGGATGGCTATCTTTGGGAATCAAACAGCATATGCCGCTGGCTGGCGGGGGAGGCAGAACGCGCCGACCTGCTGCCGACCGTTCCCTTGGCCCGCGCCCGGGTGGACATGTGGATGGATTGGCAGGCCACCGAACTGAATCCCGCCTGGCGCTATGCCTTCATGGCCCTGGTGCGCCAGAGTCCGGCTTTTCTGGATAAGGAATTGATCGCCGACAGCATCCGGGCCTGGAACGGCAAGATGCATATTCTCGACGATCAGCTCTCGAAGACAGGTGGCTATGTGGCGGGGGAGAATTTTACCCTGGCCGATATTGTGCTGGGGCTTTCAACCAACCGATGGATGCAGACCCCGATAGAGCATGTGCCCTTGCCGGCTGTGGCCGATTGGTGGGAACGGCTTTGCCGCCGCCCCGCCTTTATGGAATTCGGGGCTAATGGCATTGCCTGAAAGCGGCGGCCGGGCCGCCGCTTTTCTCAACAACCGATGAAATCCTTGATCACCGCCGCCACCGCCGGCCCGTAGCCATCGGCACCGAAGGCTGGCGTTTCCCGGCATTGGCCATGGGGGGCCAGCGCCAGGGCGCGGCGTGTATCATCGCCCAGCGGATCGCTGGCCCCGATCAACCCCAGCACCGGGCAGGTGATCAGCCGGATACGCTCCAGGGTCGGATAGACGAAGGCCGCGTGATAGGCCCAAGGATAGGTCTCCGGCGCCTTCAGCACATCCAGCACCAGTTCATGCAGCCGCTGCGGGCTGGGCAGGCCGGTGGGGCGGCGATGGGCGGCATCGCGGCTGTACCAGGGAAAGAAACTATACTGGTCGCGGCAGAACATGAAGGCCCGCTGCAGGTAATCCCCCTCCAGCGTCGGGCTGAAGGTCGGGGCGTAGCGGGCCAGATATTCCGCCTGCTGCTCTGGCGTAAAGGCCGCCACCCCGTCCATCACCACGCTCAACGCGCGGTCCGGGGCCAGGATGGCGGTTTCCGCCGCGATGGCCGCCCCGGTGTGGGAGCCGTAAAGATGCGACGTCGCAACTTCCAACGCATCCATCAGCGCCAGCACATTGGCGGCATAATCCGCCATCTGCGGACGACGCCCGCCGGGAAGGGCGGGCGCGTCGCTGTCGCCATTGCCCGGTGTGTCCGGGGCAATGACATCGAAGCGGTCGGCCAGGGCCAGCATCACCGGTTCCAGCTGTTTGGAACTGGCGGGGGAGGCGTGGAACAGCAGGATCGGGGCCCCCTGCCCCGCCCGCCGGTAATGGATTTGCCCATGCGGGCCGTCAGCAAAGCCACGCCGGATACGGATGGGGCCGTTCATGCTGCGTCCCCCGCCACCCGCACCAGGGCGCGGCCATTGGACTGGCCACGCACCACCTTTTCCAGCTGCGCCGGGGCGGCCTGCAGCCCCACAGCCACATCATTGGCTTCCCGCAGGGCGCCGCTGGCGATCAGGGGGCGGGCCATCTCCACCCATTCCGCCCGGCGCGGAATGAAATCATAGACGATCAGCCCATGCACTGTGGCCCGCCGGAACATGATCATGCCGGCATTGATCATGGCCGGCGTGCCAGCCCCATAATGTTCGGCCAGCCCGCACAGCACCACCCGCGCATAGGGACGCAGCAGCGGCAAAGCCACCTGCAGCATACTGGCGCCGACATTTTCAAAATGGATGCTGAAGCCGCCTGCTTCCTTTGACAGATCGGCCAATTGCTGTTGCCAGCCTTCCAGCCGGTAATCGACGCAGGCATCAAAACCATATTGTTCCAGGGCCAGCCGGCACTTATCCGGCCCGCCGGCAATACCAATGACGCGGGCACCGGCCGCCTTAGCAATCTGCCCGGCCGTGCCCGCCACCACGCCGGCAGCGGCATTGATGCACAGCACATCGCCGGCCTGCACCTTGGCCAATTGGGTGATGCCGGCCCAGGCGGTGACACCCGGCATTCCCAGCAGGCCCAGTTGGGCCGTCAGCCCCAGGCTGGGATCAATACGGCGTACAGTCTCTGCCGGCACCATCGCCTCTTCCGCCCAGCCGGCTTCGGTCACCACATAATCACCGGGCTGAAAGCCATCTGCGGCGGAGGCCAGCACCTGGCAGACCCCTTCGCCCGGCAACGGGCCGCCAGGCACCGGCCGGGGTTCGCCCATATGGCGGCCGCGAATGCGCGGCCCCAGATAAGGGTCCAGCCCCAGCCATAACAGCCGCACATGCACCATGCCTTGCGGCGGATTGTCGGGCAGATCACGGTGGATCAGGGTGAAGTCCGCCGCCGTCGGGGCCGCCTCCACCGGATGCGCCAAGGTGATTTCGGCCACGCTGCGTCCCATTTTTATTCTCCCACGTTGCTGGCGACGACACAGACCGGGCAATCCTCTGCCGGTTCGTCCGCCACCCCTTCCACCATGCGTTTCACCAGATCGGGCCGGCCGGGCCGGGCAATCACCCGTTCCCCGCCGGCCCAAACCCCTGCCCGTTCCGCCGCCAGCACGGCACTGGCCAGCGGGTTGATCACCGGGACCGGGGCGCGCGCCGCCAGCGCCGCCGCCAGGGGCGACATGCAGGTGCAGCCCAGCAGCACTGCTGCCGCCCCCCTGCCCGCCATATCGGCAATAGCCACCGCGATGGCATCCAGCACTGCCGCTGCCCCATCGCGCACCTGGGCCAGATAGCCATCAGGGCCGGCCAGCCGGTCCAGTTCCGCCTCCGCCCCCACATTGGCGATGCCGATGCAGGCGGCCTCATGGCCATATGTGCGCAGCAACCCTTCCGGAATGAAGTTCATGGAGGCTGGCCAGACGGTGACGATGCCAAAACGGCGGCCGCCTGCAGCGGCGGCCGCCATCCCCATTTCCCCTGGCCCGAAGACGGGCAGCGCGGTGGCCGCGCGCAGTGCCGCCAGACCGTAATCCCCCAGACTGTCGATCACCAGCACATCACAGCCAGCCTCTGCTGCCGCAAGCCCGGCTTCCAGATGCCCCACCTGCTGCAGCGCCTGCTCCAACGGGGTGAAGGGGAAGGCCGGCACACGGGACGGGAAGGGGCGCAGCACACTGGTAGGCGACAGCAGCGGCGCCAGTTCTGGGGCGACAGGGCGGAACGGGTCACGCACCGCCCCCAACAAGCCGATCAACATGTCGCCCCCGTAAATGATGCAAAGCTATATCTTTATATTTTATTGCCGCGACTAATCTGTCAATCACCTATCCATGATGGTTATGAACCAGCAATTGCGCTGCCCGGCCGGGCGCACTAGGTTCGGTGGGTGAAGCTTCAACCGGACCCCGATCATGCATAGTGAAATTACCCTGGAGGCCGATGGGTCATTGACCTTGACGCCGGAAATGCAGGCCCATCTGCGCGTGCGGCCGGGGCAGAGGCTGAAAATCTCCCTGACCGAGGAGGGGGAGATCATCCTGTCTGCCGCCATTGCCCCCGGCGCGCAATTGCTGCGCGGCATGTTGGGGCGCAAGACGGGTGAGTAATACCACCCCGCCGTGGGTTTAACCCTTGGCGGATTGGAGTCCGGCGGGTGCTGGCCTCCAAGGATCATGTCCCATGACCCTTGGTTTTGCCCTCCCCCAAAAAAAGAAAGCCCACGTGTTGGCGACCGTGGGCTTTTTTAAGTTTTACTGAAGGAAAACAGGGTCAGCGTTGCCGACCCCGTTGCACGGGAACCGCAAGCGGTTCCGGCCTCGTGATAATGAAGCTGGCCGCAGCGGCCAGGATCGCCATGATTCCAACGCCCAGCCAGGGCAGGGAGAGTGCGAGCGGCACCAGAAAGGCCATGCCCAGGCTGATACCGCCCAGGGCCAGGGCCTTGCCCCGGCGGGTGATGGCGCCATGATCCAGGAACAGCCGGATCGGCGCGCCATAGCGCGGATGCGCCAGCAGCCGTTCCGCCCGGTGGTCGCCAGCGCGGATCAGGCAGATGACCGCCAGGATCAGAAAAATCGTGGTGGGCAGGACCGGCAGCACAATGCCGATGATCCCCAGGATCAGACAGAAGCTGGCCGCCAGGCGATAGAGCGCCCGCGCCATGGGTCCGATTTGTTTGGCCGGTTCCCGATCTTGCATGATGGCTTCCTGTTCCCCGCTTGCGACGTCGCAACATCGCCTCCCAACGCCAACCGCTGGGCATGGGTAAACAGTAAGCCCGGAAAAGAATTCCGTACAATCGAATGATCCGATCAGCCTGATAGGGGCGGCCTATCCCCCAGCGGCGGATCGACCGCTGGGGCTTTCCTTACTGCTTGGGGGAGCGCCCCTTAAGATCTAACGGCCTTCATGGCCGCAGCCATTTCAGCGGCCTGCACGCCATGGCCGAAGACGCGGACGAAATGGCCCTGGCGGTCGAACAGATAGATGAAGGCGGAATGGTCGACCAGATATTCGGTGGTGCCGGCCTCTTCGGCCGACACCTTCTTGGAATAGACGCGGAATTCCTTCTTCACCGCTTCAATCTGATCGGGGGTGCCGGTCATCCCCCGCAGGTTGGGATGGAACAGGCTGACATAGCCGGCCAGATGTTCCGGTGTGTCCCGTTCCGGATCAACCGTCACGAAAAGGGCCTGGGCGTCCGGCAGTTCATTGCCCAGCAGGTCCAGCGTCTCCCCGATCGACTGCAGGTCGGTGGGGCAGATATCCGGGCAATAGCTATAGCCGAAATAAATCAGGCTGACCTTGCCCTGCAGCGCCGCCTCGGTGATCGGCGCGCCGGTATGATCGGTCAGGGCGAAGGGGCCGCCGATATCGGCGCGCCCCTGGCCCTGGTCTGCTTGCGAAAAGGGGCGGAGATGATCCGCCACCAGCAGGGCGGCCCCCAGGAAACCGACAGCGCCCAGAATGGCGATGCCGGTCCATAACATGCGGCGTTTCATCGGCCCCTCCCGGCTTAATGCTGATGGCCGTTATGGCCACCCTGCTCCGCCCCGGCAGCCGGACGGGCACCCGGACCCTTGACCGGAACACTGACAGAAACGGCACCCGCCTTTTCGAAATTCAGCGTCAGCGGCACGGCGTCGCCCGCCTTCAATTGCTGCTTCAGGCCGATCAGCATGATGTGCAGCCCGCCGGGCTGCAACTGCACCGGCGTGCCGGCCACCAGGGGTATGGCCGCCACGGACCGCATCTGCGCCACGCCATTTTCCATGACATGATTATGCAGTTCGACCTTCTCCGCTGCCGGGCTGCTGGCGGACAGCAGCTTGTCCTCCCCCTGGTCCAGGGCCAGCGTCAGGAAGGCAGCCCCCACCTTGGCCGTGGGCGCGGTGGCGCGGGAGAAGGGTTCCGTCACCGTCACGGTGGCAGCAGCGGCCATGCCGGTCAGCGCCAGCATGGAGAGGGAGGCCAGCGCCAGATGCTTGGCAAAGTAATTCATCATGTCACCCTTGGGTATTCATATAAGGATATTCTAGGGGGGATGGGGCTGGCTCAAGCCCCAGGCGGCCCCCGTGCAGGTGGAATTCCCAGGGTGATGCTGAAGGGTGCGCGCCTGCTGTCCATCGCGGTAGCGGCGGACAGAACCCATTGCACCGGCAGGCGCAAAACCGGCCCAGCCAGGGCGGGCAGGCCGGACATGGCGGCGAACAGGCAATGGTCACCGCCATGCAGGATGAGGGGACCATCCCGGTCCGCCGTGCCGGCCGGCAATCCCGCCCGGCAGAGTGAAAAACCCGCCCAGCCGCCGGAAGACAGCCCGGCCGGATCGGGCATATAGCCGGCCGGCACCAGGGCCCGCAGCCAAAAGGCCGCCAGCACCAGAATGGTGAGCCATTGTCCGCCGCGCGGCACCGGGTGCGGTATCGCCTTCATGCTTAATGGGTGCCACGCGTGGCCGCCCCTGTCCATTCCCCTGTTGTCGCAGGGATGGAAGGCCGCCGATCAATGCAGGCGCTGCGGCGGGGTCAGCACCGGGGCCCGGTCGCAGGCAAGATCAAAGCCACCCTGCCGCAGCAGGCGGGCCAGCCCTTCCATCGCCGGGGCCGCCCGTTCCGCCGCCTGCACCGGCAGCCAGGCGGTCAGGATCACCTCAGCCCCCAGCCCCTCGTCCCGCTGCAGCGCCCGCACCCCGTTGAGGATCTGCGCCTCATCATCGGTCAGCCGCGTGCAGGCCGGGCAGCCCAGGGCCGGCGCGCGGCGGGAAGCCGTGGCGAATATCCGCATCAGCCCGTCGATGCTGGCCGCCGCATCCGGCACCCCGGCACTGCGATAGACATCGCGCAGCATCAGGGCCGGGCAGCGCCCATGCCGGGCACAGGTGGCCCAATAGCGCATCCCCCACAATGTCAGCCGCGCCGCCGGGGTCAGCGCCACAAAAGGCATCTCCGCCCGGATGGGGGCGGGCAGATCGGCTTGGTTGTTCCAGACAAGTCGCAGGCTGCGCATCATCAACACCATGGCAGGGGGAAAGATGGGGCCACCGTATCGTTATTAAGAATGATTCGCAATATCTCATGAGAGGTGATTTTTCCATCGTCCGGGGTTGCAGCCCCTGCCAGGCGGCCCCACCTGCAAATAAGGAACCCCGTCCAAGGAGAAGCGTTTTCCAACACGCATCAACCGGATTTCCATCGGACAGGGGCTGAGGCCGACAGTGCCATCGCCCCCGTAACCCGGCGGTCGGGACCGTTTCAAACCATGTCCCGACCGGACCGGAACCCGCATCAAGGGGAAAGGACTGACGTAATGGACATTCCGCTGCAGATCGCCTTCAAGGACATGGACAGCTCCGCCTTTCTGGAGGCGCAAATCCGTCACCGGGTGGAGAAGCTGAAACGGGTACATCAGGCCATCACCAGTTGCCGGGCGGTGCTTTCCATCCCCCATCGCGCCGCCGCCAGCGGCAAGCTGCCGCTGGAAATCGCCCTGGAAGTGAATATTCCCGGCCACAACACCCTGGTCGCCCGGGATGAGGAACCCCGCCACGACGCCAAGCAGGATCACACCCTGGTGATCAACCGCGTGTTTGAGGTGATGGAACGCCAGCTGGAACAGGCCAACCGGATCCATAAGGGGATTGTGAAGCATCACGCCTCGGCCCCCGACACCGGCAAGGTGGTGCGGCTGTTCCCCGAACAGGATTACGGATTCGTGGAGATGCGGGACGGCGATCTCTATTTCAACCGTACCGCCGTGCAGGGGGAACGGTTCGAAACACTCAGCGTCGGCACGTTGGTGGAGGTGGTGCGGGCGCGCGAAGAGGGGCCGATGGGGCCACAGGCCAGCAGCATCCGTCTGCGGGAAGCAGCGCGCGCCGCTTCCTGAGCTTTTTCCATCCTTACCGTTTGGGGGAGCCCTGAAATCAGCAACTTACCGGCCGTTGGCCAAGGAGTCGCCCGCCCCCGACCTGTAAGGGTTCAGTTTCGCAGAGCAAACGGCGCCGGAAATCCGGCGCCGTTTGTCGTTTCTGCAGGAAAATCGCCCCCAAACAGTAAGGATCAGCCAAGGGCCATTCCCCCAGGAAGTAAGCTTGGTCTGTGGGACTCGGGACAACCTTACGGGCAGGGGGTGGCTTGACTCTTCGCTGCCCCCCTGGAATCCGATCATTTCCTTACGCCGCGGGGGAGTGTAAGCCATTGAAATATATGAGACAGATAAAAGAATAGCGGCTTGATACAGGCCTATCCTTACCGTTTGGGGGCAAAATTCCGCGCACATCCTTACACCCCGGGGGAAAACCCGCCGCTGCAGCCCCCAAACAGTAAGGATAAGCACCACCCCGCCGCACGCCCCCAAGCCGTAAGGGAATCGGGGGCCCATTCCTTGGAGACGAATCACATTTACACCCCCGAGAGGTAAGGAATCCTGTCGCCCGAGTCGCTCTGACCGGCGCTGAAGCGGAATTTGCCCGCCAAACAGGACAGCAATCGCACTGCAAAACACCTGTTTTTGGTTTTCAGGATTCTTGTATAGATTCAGGGAACCGCAGAGCCGCAGGAATCCTCAGGTTTTTGGCCCTCATCCTTACAGACCGGGGGGCTCAACCCTACCTGACGGGGGCGTTTAGCCCACGCCCCGGGGCGTAAGTGTCTGCCCCCGCGCCGTAAGGATGGCTGCCATGGTCCTTTCCTTACTTGCACTCCCTGTAAGGAAGATCATAGGTTGGGGCATTGACCAGGGGATTTCCATGCCGCCTTCACGCCGTAAAGCCGCTGTCGCCGTCGACGATGGTGGCGCGGATGACCAGATTGCCAAACCCACGACCGGCCGCGCCAAGGGAGCGGCCGCCGCTGAGATCATACCCTACAGCCCGGCATTCGGGGATAGCGGCGTCGTCATCGACATGGAGGGCAATTCCGGCCCCGACAATCTGCCGGCGCTGGACCCTGGCGGCCACACGGCGCGCGTGGCCGCTGCCACGTTCGAACGCGATGGCTACAAGCATCTGATCAAGGCGGCGGAGGCGGTCTATTCCTACCCGGCCAACGGGTCGCGCCTGTCGCTGCCGGCGCAGAAGATGCTGAATTTCATGATCCATCTGGCCGGCAGCCAGAACTTCGCCAACAAGCTCTATCGCCTGCCCAAGAAGGTGGTGCGCGGCAACCACAAGGGGAACGAGCGCATCTTCGACGCGGTGAAGGAGATTTACGAAAGCTCCCTGGTGGTGATCGGCCCCTTCCGTGGCCGGCGCAGCCGGGCGGAACTGCGTATCCTCTCCTCCTATGTCCGGCCGGAAGATGAGGTGGAGATCGACAGCGCCGATATCCATTTCCAGTTCACCGATGCGTTCCTGGAGCTGCAGCGTTCCTCCCAGCTCTGGGCCCGGCTGTCGGGGCCGGCGATGGTGAAGGTCACCAGCACCTATGCGCTGAAGCTGTATGAGATCGGGATGCAGCGGTATCAGATGGATCATCCGTCGCTGACCCTGGATATCGAAACGCTGCGCAAGCTGCTGAATGTGCCGGAGGGGGCCTATAAGGATTTCGGCATTCTGCGCACCCGCACCATCGACCGCGCCATGGCGGAGGTGAACCAGCTGGCCCCCTTCCGCGTTGATATGCCGGAGGAGAAGTTCAAGCGCAAAGGCCGCAAGATTGAGGAAGTAACCCTGGATTTCCACGCCAAGGAGGAGGAGGAGGCCGCCGAGACCTTCCTGGAGCGGGAACGCCATGCCGCCGGCCGCAAGGCCCGCCGCCTGGGCAATGTGGAGAAGCTGGAGGCACCGGCCCCCGCCGTGCCGCCGCCGCCCCTGCCGGATGCCGATGATGCCGAGGCCTTGTGGGCCGCCGCCCGCCACGCCCTGGGTTCCCGCAATGTGCCCGGCCCGCTGCTGCGCGATCTGGAGGCTGTGGGGATTGAGGAAACCGCCCGCGGCGCCCGCAAGCTGGTGCTGCGCGCCGCCCACGCCGTGACCGCCGATACCGCCCGCCGCGGGCATGAGGCGACGATGCGGCTGGTGCTTTCCTCGCTGACGTCTGGCTCCATCACCGAGGTGGAGTTCCAGGTACCGGCCAGCAAGCCGCGCAAGGGCTGAGGCAGCACCCGCCCGCATAGCGCAAACACGGGCGGGAAGTGTGCTGCCCTTCTGTCCGGCCCGGTAGCCCCGTGCCAAGGTGCCTTCCGCTTGCGGCAAAGGTGCGGATGATGCTGGGTACAACGGTGCAGATACGCAGTGTGACGGTGGGGGAGGCGGAACGGCTTGGCCATCTCACCTTCCGCGCCCTGCGGGACTTGTTGCCCCGGATCGATGGCAAGCGGGTGGCCGCTGTGGCCGCCTGGCAGGATGAACGCCCGCTCGGTCTGGCCCTGCTGGGCCCCAATCTGCTGGGCAAGCCCGGTGCCCAGCTGCATTCCATCATGGTCAGTTCCAGCCATCGCCGCCAGGGATTGGGGCGGCAATTGCTGGCGGCCATCGTGGATGCGGCGACAGCGGCGGGGGCAGGGGAGTTGGTGGCGGAATGGTCCAGCCGCTTGCCGGGGGCGCCTGCCCTGGCGGGGCTGTTGCTGCAGGCTGGCTGGACGCCACCGCAACGGGTCAGCCTGCGCCTGCAGAGCAGTGTGGACCGCACAGAACGGGTTTTCCTGCGCCGTGCCGCCCTGCTGGGGCGGCTGGAACGGGATCGGGTGGCCCTGGTCCCCTGGGGCACGCTGGGGCAGGGGGGCCAGCAGCAGGTGCGGGACGCGGTTGCCGCCCTGCGCGCGACAGGGGAGCTGCCGGACTGGGCCGATCCCTCCGGCCATCTGGCAACGGCGGAACCCCATTTCACCCTGATGATCCATGATGCTGCCGGTGCGTGGCGCGGCTGGATCATCTGTGAATATCAGCCGCTGGTCGGGCGCTGGTTCTTCCCCATCGGTTGGGTGCATCCAGCCGATGCAAGGCGCGGCTGGCTGATGGCGGCCATCGCCCAGGTAACGGCCATGATGGAACAGCAGATCGGGCCGGACGCCGTGGCCGCGTTTGAGGCCAGCCATTTCAACCCGCCCATGTGGGCGCTGCTGGAGAAACATTTCTACCCGCACGCCACCATGGCGGATTACCTGCTTGCCAGCCGCAGGGTGCTGTAGCCGTCTGGTGAACAGGGGGGATGGCGGACGTCCCCTTATCGGCCGCATTGGGAGAAACTGTTCCTCCTTATCGTTGGGGAGGAACGCGTGATGGTGCGGATGCGGCGTGGCTATGCCGATGGGCCTTATGGCCAGATCCATTATCTGGATGGGCGGGAGGGGCGGCCGCTTGTGCTGCTGCATCAGGCGATCCAGAATGCCAACCAGTTCGATTATGTGTTCGAACCGCTGTTGGAACGGGGTATCCGCCCCATCGCCATCGACCTGCCCGGCTTCGGCCTGTCCGATGCCCCGTCCAGCCCGCCCAGTATTGCCGATTACGCGGCCGTGGTGCCGCCGGTGCTGGATGCGCTGGGGCTGGCTAAGGCGGCCGTGGGCGGCCACCATACCGGCGCCCTGGTGAGCAATGAGGTGGCCCTGCTCTATCCCGATCGCGTGGAAGCGGCCATTCTGGGCGGACAGATGCTGATCCCTGATGATGTTCGCCAAGCCCTGATCGACGATATTGTCGTGCGGGAAAAGGCGTTCCAGGCACTGCCCGAAGCCGCCCATATGGTGGAGGTGGCGCGCATTCGGGAACGCTATGCCGCCGGCAGCGTCAGCCCGGCGCGCATCAGCGATTATGTGGTGCAGGCCATGCAGGCGCTGGCCCAAGGTACCTATTGGTACGGCCATGCCGCCGCCTTTGCCTATTATCAGGAAGAGCGGCTGAAGCTGTTGCGTCACCCGACCCTGATCTTGACCAATACCGGCGACATGATCTATCAGGCGGCCCTGGCAACGCACCGGCTGAGGCCGGATTTCGCCTTCGCGGCCCTGGAGGGCGGCGGCATCGACATTGTTGACCAGCAGCCGGCGGCCTGGGCCGCCGCCATTGCGGATTTCCTGCAGGGCCTTTGATCGACGCAATCCAGGGAGAGGGGCGGCAGCCGATCCGGTGCCGCCCTTTTTTTGCCCGCCTGATATTAAAAGTGTCTTTCCTAAATTGTATGCACGCAAAAATTATAGCGGGCACATATAATTTACTCGCCTTAAGCGTGTTTATATGGTTTCATCATGTCGCCAAGGTGGTTGGTGGCGCAAGGGCTCCAGAACGAACTTCCAGAAGCCAATCACCCATAAATCTGCGCCTGCCCGCCCTTTGTGTGAACCGAGAGGGAGGTTTCATTGGAAAATTTCACCCCCATTACGCCCTATGGGGTGGCCATTCGCACGGCCATCTCCAGCGGGAATCTGGATGCGCTGAAAGTGGCACTGTCGCTGGCTCAGGAACTTCATGCCCGCGATGGCGATGTGCGGTCGGCTTTGGCGGCCGCCCGTGCCCAACTGGCGGCCGCCAAAGCCGCGCCCTGAGCGCCGCGCAAGCCCGTCTGAAATTACTGGCTGATCAATCCGCCATGACCCTAACCGGTGTGGCGGCAATGTCCCTTCATGCCTGCAATCAAGAGGAAGCCTGAAATGAGCGACGCTATTATCCGCCCCCTGTATGCCGTGGCACCCCAGGCGCACCATATCCCGCTCTATGCCGCCACGCTGCACAGTGCGGTGGCCCGCAATGACGCGGCCGAGCTGGACAGCCTGATCTGCCAGGCCGAGGCCTATCTGGAAAAATACGGCGATCTGCCGACCCTGATCGAACAGCTGAAGACCGAGATCGCCAAGCTGGAACGCTGATCAGCGCCTGCAACCTATATTTTTTAGGAGACGATTATGGTCACCACACCCCCGGAAGGTACCCCGCCCTGGCCCCCCGTCGTGGTGCTGTACGCGGCCAGCATCCGCAACAGCATCGTCAGTGGCGATGTCGGTCTGCTGAAACTGACCCTGGCGGAAGCCCAGAAGCAGAACAGCCAGATCGGTGATATCCGCTCTGCCTTGGCCCTGGCGCGTGCCGCCCTGACCAAGGCCAAACAGGGCGGCTGAGTTCCCTCCCGCCTGTCGGCCGCCGGCAGAACCGGCGGCCGGCCTTCTTGTGCCCCCTTCATGCCTTTAATCAAGGGTGATGCCGATGCCCGACATTCCCGCCTTGCCGGAAAGCAATGTGCCGCGTGCCCGCTCCATGCGCGATGTGGTCGATCTGGTGCCTGTCCATGTCGTGTGGGAAATCACGCTGGCCTGCAACCTGAAATGCCAGCATTGCGGCTCCCGCGCCGGCCATGTCCGCACCCGTGAGCTGACCACGGCGGAATGCCTGGATCTGGTGGACCAGATGGCGCGGCTGGGCACGCGGGAAGTGACCCTGATCGGCGGTGAGGCTTATCTGCGCCGCGACTGGCTGGATATTCTGCGCCGGGTGCGCGAACACGGTATCCTCTGCCTGATCCAGACCGGCGGGCGCAACCTGACGGATAAGCGCCTGGAAGAGGCGGTGGCCGCTGGCCTGTGTGGCATCGGCGTTTCCATCGACGGGCTGGCACCGCTGCATGACCGGGTGCGTGGCGTGCCCGGCTCCTATGACCAAGCCATGTCGGCCCTGCGCCGGGCCAAGGCGCTGGGGCTGTCCATCTCCGTCAATACCCAGATCGGGGCAGAGACCATGCCCGATCTGCCGGAATTGATGGACCGCATCATTGAGGTTGGGGCCACCCATTGGCAAATCCAGTTGACGGTGGCCATGGGCAATGCCGTGGATAACCCGGAGGTTTTGCTGCAGCCCTATCGCCTGATCGAGCTGATGCCCTTGCTGGCCAAGCTTTACCGCGAAGGGGCCAAGCGTGGCCTGACCATGGTGGTGGGCAATAATGTCGGCTATTTCGGTCCCTATGAATCGCTGTGGCGTGGCTTCGGGAATGAGGCGGTGCATTGGGCCGGCTGTGCCGCCGGCCAGAATGTCATCGGGATTGAGGCGGACGGCACCATCAAGGGCTGTCCCTCCCTGGCCACGGTCGGCTACGCCGCTGGCAATATCCGTGACCTGACCCTGGCCGATATCTGGCGGAACAATGAGGCCATGGCCTTTGGTCGCACGCGGTCGGTGGAACAGGATCTCTGGGGTTATTGCCGGACCTGTTACTACGCCGATGTCTGCCGGGCCGGCTGTACCTGGACCTCCCATTCTCTGTTGGGCAAGCGGGGCAACAACCCCTATTGCCATTACCGCGTGCGCGATCTGGCCAAGAAGGGCATCCGCGAAAAGGTGGTGAAGGTGAAGGAGGCGGGGCCGGAGAGCTTCGCTGTGGGCGAATTCGCCTTGATCGAGGAGGCGATCCCGGCGGCCGAGCAGGTGGCCCCGGCGCTGCTGGCGCCCTTCTCCGCCACCGATGGGCGGGAGGTCTATATCGCCCCGGATGAGCGCGACGGCTATGACCGGGGCCGCATCCCGCCGCATCTGGCGCTCTGCCGGGGCTGCCATGAATATGTCTGGCCGCACGAGACCGACTGCCCCCATTGCGGCACCCACATCGCCACCGCCGCGCAGGACTATAATGACCGGCTGGAGCGGGTGAAGGCGCTGGCGGCGGCCATCCGGGAGCAGTTGCCGGCGGCGGAGTAGGGAAGGCGGGTGATTGACGGCGCATCCTTCCCGCTTCACCCTTACTGTGCGTTATCGCGGGGAGGATGGGATGCCGGTCAAGGTTCCTTTGTTGCGCACGCTTAGCGGTCAAATCATCCCTCTGCCGGAAGATGTTGCCTTCGCGTCGGACGTGAAGGAGGTCTTTATTCTGGTGGAGGGGCAGCAAAGGGTTCTGGTGCCGGCGGACGCCCTATGGGATGCGTTTTTTGAGCAGCCCGGATCGACGTTTCCGCAACGGGAGCAGCCCGATCACCAAGTCCGGGAAGACTTCTGACGCGGTTGACTGTTGACATGTCACAACCAACCCCGTTGACGGCCCGTCAACCAACCCCTATGCTCCCGCGCATGTGACAGCCACAAGCGATGGGGCAGGGCCATGGATGGGCCGGAATTGCGGGCGGCGCGGGAAGCGCGCGGGGATACGCAGCAGGCGTTTGCCGAGTGGCTGAATGCCAGCCTGGGCCGCCGCTATGACAAGGGCCGCATTTCCCGCTGGGAAGGTGGGACGGAGAAGATTCCCCAGGTGGTGGCGGAACTGTTGGGTGCCCCGGTGCAGCGCCGGCGTGACCGCGCCACGGTGATTGCCATTTCCAACCAGAAGGGTGGGGTCGGCAAAACCAGTGCGGCGGTGAATATCGCTGCTGCGCTCGCCACCCTGGGCCAGCGCGTGCTGCTGGTGGATGCCGACCCGCAGGCCAGCGCCACGGTGCATCTGGGCATCTCCCAGGCCGAGGCGTCGGAGGCTGGGCGCACCACCTTCCATGTCATGCTGAAGGACCAACCGGTGGCCAATGCGGTGGTGCCGGTCTGTGACGGGCGCTTCCACCTGCTGCCCTCCACCATCCTGCTGTCGGCGGCGGAGACGGAACTGATGGCGGAGCCGATGGGCACGCTGGTGCTGCGTGAACGGTTGGCCGGGGTGGCGCGCGCCTATGATTACATCCTGCTGGATTGCCCGCCGCATCTGGGCATGATGACGCTGAACGCGCTGGCGGCGGCCAATGGCGTGCTGATCCCGGTGCAGACGGAATTGCTGGCCATGATGGGCGTGCCGCTGCTGCTGGACACCATCGCCAAGGTGCGCCGACGCGGTAATCCGGACCTGTCGATCATCGGCATCCTGCCCACCATGTTCACCGCCCGTCACACCCAGGACCGCGCCACCCTGGCCGACCTGACGGAACGGTTCGGCGGCAGCCTGCGCATTTTCTCTGCCGTGCCGCGTTCCACCATCTTCCCGCAATCGGTGGCGGCCGCGCAGCCGACCGTGGATGTCGCACCCGACCCCGCCACCGTGGCGCCCTTCCGCGAGGTGGCGCAATCCCTGATCGAGGCCGACCTGACGGAGGAAGCGAATGTCGCGTAAGCTCGCCCGCAGCAATCCGGCCCTTGCCCCCGCCGCCCCGCTGGTGCCGCGCGACAGCGGGTTGAACAAGCTGTTCGGCACCTCGGCCGACTTCCCGGAGCTGGTGGAGCTGGACCTGGATCAGGTTCATGCCAACCCGGACCAGCCGCGCCGCCATTTTGATGAGCTGGCACTGCAGGAACTGGCCGACAGCATCCGCCATAACGGCCTGCTGCAGCCGATTCTGGTGAAGAAGCGAGCCGAGGGTGGCTATGTCATCGCCGCCGGTGAACGGCGCTGGCGGGCGCACCGGCTGCTGGGCAAGCCCACCATCTTCGCCGTCGTCACCCGTGGCGATATCGAGGAAGTGGCGCTGGTGGAAAACCTGCAGCGCCGCGATCTGGATGCGCTGGAAACCGCCCAGGCCCTGGCCCGGCTGGGGGAACGGCATCATTATGCCCAGGAACAATTGGCGGCCATTGTTGGGCTCAGCAAGTCGGAGGTCTCCCGCCTGCTGGCCCTGCCCAGCCTGCCGGAATTGATCCGCAGCGAATATCCGCCCCTGCGGGACCGGGTGACGAAGAGCCACCTGTTCCTGCTGGTCGATACAGAAGGGGAGGGGGCGCGGCTGGCGCTCTGGTCCCGTATCAAGGCCGGCGCCACCATCAAGGAACTGCGCGCGGCCCGTGCCCAGCCTGCAGCGGCGGATAAGATCAAGGCCAGCGCCGTGCTGCAGGCGGCCACCCGCCTGGGCCGCAACCTGGACAATATCGCCAAGCGCGCTGGTGCGCTGGCGGAGGATGAACGCGCCTCCCTGCTGGCGCTGCGGGAACGCATTGACCGGTTGATTGGCGGCTGATCGATAGCGCCGTTGCGACGTCGCAATAAAAAAGGGGGGCAACGTGGCCCCCCTTTTCCAAGTCTGCACCCAGAGCTTAACGGAACAGCTTGGGCAGGAATTCTTCCAGATAGGCGCGCCAGTTGATCCAGGTATGGCCGCCGCCGCTTTCCTCATATTCGTGCTTGATGCCGTAATCATCCATGATCTTGCGCACGGGGGCCACGGAGGGGAAGACGAAATCTTCTTTACCGACAGCCAGGAACACCGGCCCCTTTTCCTTGGCGCGAGCCTTCAGCCCGGCATCATTGGCGCTGGCATAGGCGGTGACCTGATCACCGAACAGGCCGATGCTGAACACGCCGATGCTGCCGAATACATCCGGCCGGGGCAGGCCGAACTGCAGCGTATGGGCGCCACCCATCGACAGGCCCGCCATGGCGCGGGTCTTGGGTGCGGCCTCGGTGCGGAAATGCTTGTCGATATAGGGGATCAGCTCCTTATGCAGATCGGCGCCGAAATCGGTATTCACCATGCCCTGCACGCCCGCCCGTTCCGGCGTATGGCCATAGGGCATGACCACGATCATCGGCTTCACCTTGCCGGCGGCGATCAGGTTGTCCAGGATCGCGTTGGCATTGCCCTTCTGCACCCAGGCATCGTCGCTGTCGCTATAGCCATGGACCAGATACAGCACCGGATAGCGTTCCTTGCCGCCTGCCTCGTACCCCGGCGGGGTATAGACATGGGCGCGGCGCTTGATGCCGCCCAGGCTGGCGGAACTATATTCGACCAGGGAGACCAGGCCGTGCGGCACCTCGGCCTTATAGAACTGGTTCGGGGTTTCCGGCCCCTGGATTTCGAAGATCGATTGCGGGCCACCGAAGCTTTCGGCAAAGCGGGTGCCCTGCGGATCGGCGATGCGCAACCCATCCACCTTGAAGGCATAGGTATAGACGCCGGGTGCCACCGGGGCGCTGGTGGTGGCCGACCAATAGCCCTTGTCGTCAACGCTCAGCGCCAGACCCGGCGGCTTGCCATCCAGCCCGGTGGGCACGCCGGCCACTTCCATGGCCAGCACGCGCACATCCTTGGCGGATTTGGCGCAGAACCGGAAGGTGACGCGCCCGTCCGCCAGTTTCTCCACACCGGGATAAAATAGCGGCGGCTGCATGAAGCTGCGCTCCTCACACGGCTGCACATCGGCGAGGGCGGGCAGGGCAATGGCAGAAAGGCAAAGTGCGGCGCTGGCCGCGATCATGTATTTGCGCATGATGGCTCCTTGAAAGGGAGAATTTGGAAGGGGGCCGCGCGGATAAAAAAACGCGGTGGGGAAGACCGACCATTCCCCACCGCGCTGATCCCGTAAGCGGGATGAGAGCGGATCGCCAAAAGGTGACATCTCCTTTTGGCGTGAATCCGCTCGCAGGCAGACTCATCTAAAGCCACCTGCGTTCAACTAAACGCAGGTGGCTTTAGAACTTGACCTTGACCTGCGCACCGACGGAGCGCTTCTCCCGCAGACCCACATTGATGGCGTTGTAGGCCGCATAGGTGGTGGTGGGGGAGAAGATGAAATTGTCGGTGATGGAGGTATAGGCATCCTCGTTGAACAGGTTGTTCACGAAGATATCCAGGGAGATGTCACCCTTGGTGATACCCGCACGCAGGTTCACGACCTGCGAAGACGGGGTTTTTACAATGTTAGCCACATCCGACCACATGCCGGACTTGTAGGTGTAGTCGACACGCGTGAACCAGGTGCTGTCTTGCCACAGGCCCAGCTCCCCATTCAACAGCACGCCAACGGAAGCGCCGTACTTGGATGTTGATGGCAACTCGTTGCCGCGGAAGCTGGAGAGACCGGTCAACTGGGTCGTCAGCGGTGACCGGTAATTCTTCACCTTGCTGTCATTGATGGAGCCGGCCGCATTCAGGGTGATCAACTGGTTCAGCCGGTAGGAGCCTTCGAACTCAATACCCTTCATGTCGGAACCACCGGCATTGATGGTGCCAAACACGCTGGAGAAGCCGCCAACCGTGTTGCCGAAGGTCTGGATGACCTGGTTCAACTGGTCACGCCACTGGGAGAAGTAGCCGGCAAAGGTGTAACGCAGCCGCCCACTATCACCCGAGCCCTTCAGGCCCAGTTCATAGGTGGTCACCTTCTCCGGGCTGACGAACACATCCAGGCCCAGATTCTTGGCGAAGGCAGCGGATTCACCCGTATAGGTCACCACGCCGGAATTGAGGGCCGCCGGGTTGACGCCCTTTGCCACGGAGGCATAGGTCATCACCTCGTCTGTCCACTGGTACTGAGCGATGAAGCGGGGCAGGAAGTTCTCGTACTTCTTGCTGGCCAGCAGCGAACCGGCGGCATAGGTGCCAGGCTTGGTGAAGGTGGGATCGGTGACGACCAGATCACGCAGCGGCGAGATATAGGCGTAAAGCTTATCGATCTGATAGCGGCCTTCGACGCTGGCGGTCAGCGCGTCGGTGATATCGTAGGTGATGCCGAAGAAGCCGCTGAGCGTCTCGTTCCGCGTCTTGCCCGAGGGCGTGACACCGGAGGCTGGGGTGATGTTATCCAGGATATCAACCGTGCGCTTGGCGCTGGCGTTCAGGTAATTGACACCGGTCACAAAGCGCAGGTCGCCCTGATCGTCATAGCCAAGGCGCAGTTCCTGGGAAAAGTCCTTGGACTTGCTTTCCACCAGATAGGAGGAGCTGTAATAGTTACGCAGACCATTGGTCGGCGTATAGGCGGCGTTGGCAATGCCCGAGCTGTCATAATTGACGATGTCGGACAGGGAGCCCCACTGTTCGCGGTTCATGCCCGTCAGGGCTGTCACCGTGAAGCCGGTATCCGGAATGTCGTAATCGGCGGCCAGATGATAATGCTGATAGTCGCGAACCAGCCCATAACCTTGGACACCATCTTCCGGATCGATCAGACGGTTCTGCTTGATGGCCAGACGTGAGCGGACATAGCTGTCCACCAGCGTGTTGGAGGCCGGCGACAGGCCGCTGAGCTTGGGTGCGGTGCCGCAGATGAAGCGGTTGGTGCTGGTAAAACCGAACAGGGCGTTGGTGACGGTGAAGCCGCAATTGGACTGGTTGGCGACCACCACCTTGCCCTTGGCATCGGTGACCTGCCCGGCGCCGATCACGCCCATGCCGGCCGGGCCATCATCATCATGGGAGACCATGCCGAAGGCCTTGATGGTCAGGTTCTCGCTCGGCTTTACCACCAGCAGGCCGTTATAGGTGTAGCTGGACTGCTCACCCAACGTTTCACCCGGATTGGCACCATTCTTGTAGCTGCCATCCTTGGAATCTTTGCTGCCGGCGATGCGGAAGGCCACCTTGTCTTCCAGGATCGGGGCTTCCAACTCACCCTGCAGACGATAGGTGTTGCGGCTGGCGATGGAGGCGAGAACGCTGCCGGCCAGCTTGTCACCCGGTTCCTTGTTCACCACGTTCAAGGCACCGGCAAAGGTGTTGCGGCCGAAATAAGCCGATTGCGGGCCACGCAGCAGTTCAACACGCGCCGGGTTGGAAATGCTCATCACCGCTGTGGCGGACGAAACGGGCACACCATCAATGAAGGTGGCGACCGGCGTGCTGTCGGTGGTGGCGGGCGTGAAGCCACGCAGGATCAACTGCTGGAACGACCGGTCGGCGCGGCCGGAGCTGTTATTATTGATGTTGAAGCCGGGGGTCTGTTCCGCCAGATTTGAAATGGTGGTAACGCCGCGCTGTTCCAACTGTTCAGACGTTACGGCGGTGACGGAAACCGGCGTCTTCAGGATATCTTCGGCCCGCTTACGGGCTGTCACCACAATTTCGTCCAGCGCGTATTCGTCCGCCGCCGGCTTTTCCTTCTCCGCATTCTGGGCCTGGGCCGGCAGTGCGGCCGCAGCGATGCTCAGCGCCAGGGCCGAAACACCCAGCGTGTGACGGAAATAGACCCCCTTCATCCTACAACTCCCCTTCGTATCTTCGCGTGAAAGCGTCCCGATGCCGGCTTCTTGTTGGGCGCAAAGCGCCCCCGCGCACGGATGCCGGCATCATCCGCGTTCGACCTGTTCTGGCTTTTCACATGGCTTGTGGCCGAGGCGTGGAGGCTGGGGCCTCCGCACGCGTCAACTGTTGGGTTTTGTCCCAAAACTTATCAAAATTATTCAATCACCCTGTCCGTCACACGGACAACGTTGTCCCCAGGCCCCATTCAGGTTCTGAATGGGTATGGTCCAATTCGTAACAGGGGATGTTTTGCGCCCTGCAGGCGATGGGTGCCCGGCGATTGGCCGGGCACCGCCGGTGGCCTCAGGCCATCACCGGCACGCCATCCGCCAGGGCGGCCAGACCGTCGGCCGTGACCTTCAAATGGCGGGGCTTGGTGGTGGGGCCATTGATGCCGGCGACAGCCAGCAGATACTCGCCCTGTTGCCACTGCTCCAACTGCCACTGACCGGCCTGACGCAGCCATTCCTCATGGCAGTCAAGGCCAGGGCCGTTGCCGTCATCGGCGGCGGGTGTGACGCTGAAACCGGTCAGTTCCTGCGACAGGCCCCGGCCGGTGGCCTTGATGACGGCTTCCTTCAGGTTCCAGATGCGCATGAAGCGTTCCCGCTTGTCAGTCTCCGCTTCGATGGCGGCGATCTGGGCCACCTCTGCGGCGGAGAACCAGCGGTCAGCAATCTCCAGCTCCGGCTCCCGGCGGGGGCAAAGCTGTTCCACATCCACCCCTACCTCGCCCTGCGGGGCGATGGCCACGGCCACCATGCCGCGCGTATGGCTGATGCTGAAGGGCGCGCCACCGCGCACCAGGGCTGGCTTGCCCCAGGTGCCAGCGTTGAAGGCAAGCTGCGTCGGCGACCGCCCCAGCCAGGCGCCCAGGAACAGGCGCAACAGGCCATGGGCGGCGATGTAGGAATGACGGTCGGCGTCGAAATGGAAACTTGCGGCACGGTCCTGTTCACCAGCATCCAGAAGCTGATGCAGGGAAGCCAGATCGCGCGATCCCAGCCCATCCACCGACAGGCTGACAATAATGGTTTCGTTCCGCCAATCGCCGCGCATGGCAATCCCGTCCCGCATCCTGTTCCCCCATTTTTTGATGCGGCGGATCATAGGGCGGAACGAAGCATTTGGTAAGGAAAACAGCCCCGACCTGGACAAGGGACCGCCCCGCGATTCAATCAATCCCGTGCTGACAGGCTCCCAACCTTTCCATCGTATACGAAACAGAGAAACCCCATTGACCTTTTGGCTGATGCCTTCACTATCAAAGCTTTGAAACGCCGGGGCGACTGGACGGACGCCGGCGGGGGGAGAGTGGGGAATGATGGTTTTCAAGCGCTGCGCGGCGGCCATGCTGGCCACGCTGCTATTGTGTTTTCTGCCATCCCTGCCGGTATCGGCGGATGCGATTGAACAGACCAAGGGCAGTTGGAAGGATAAGTTCCGCCAGTTGGAGGTGGACCTGCCCACGCCCAACAATTATCGCACCGCATCGGGGGCCCCCGGCCACCAATATTGGCAGCAGCGGGCCGATTACCGCATCAATGCCAAGCTGGATGCGGCGGCCAAGCGCATCACCGCGTCAGAAACCATCCGCTACAGCAATAATTCGCCCGACGCCCTGCCCTATCTGTGGCTGCAGCTGGACCAGAATATCTACAAGGATAAATCGATTGCTGAGCTGACCCGCACCAGCGGCGAAGACCGGGTCGGTTACGACACGCTGGCCCGCGCCCAGTTGATGAAGGATATCAAATACGGGTTTGAGATCGCCAAGGTGACCGATGATCGTGGCAGCCCGCTGCCCTATGTCATCGTCGACACCATGATGCGGATCGACCTGCGCCAGCCGCTGGCGCCGGGTGCCTCGATCAGTTTCTCCATCGACTGGGCCTTCAACATCATCAATCAGGAACGCATCGGCGGCCGCAGCGGGTATGAGCATTTCAGCGAACCCGACAGCGACCTGTTCTTCATCGCCCAATGGTTCCCCCGCATGGCCGCCTATACCGATTATGCCGGCTGGCAACACAAGGCCTTTCTGGGTCGGGGGGAGTTCACGCTGGAATTTGGCAATTACGATGTCTCCCTCACCGTGCCGGCCGACCATATCGTCTCGGCCAGCGGGGAGTTGCGCAATGCCAGCGATGTGCTGACCGAAACCCAGCGCAGCCGGCTGGAGAAGGCCCGCACCGCCAAACAGCCGGTCTTCATCGTCACGCCGGAAGAGGCGGCGGAGAATGAGAAGGCAACCGACAAAGAGATGCGCACCTGGGTGTTCCGCGCCCAGAATGTGCGCGATTTTGCCTTTGCCAGCTCCAACAAATTCATCTGGGATGCCATGGGCTATCGCCAGGAGGATCAGGCCCAGCCGGAAGTGATGGCCATGTCCTTCTATCCCAAGGAGGCGGAGCCGCTCTGGTCGAAATACTCCACCCAGGCGGTGGTACACACCCTGCGCACCTATTCCAAATTCTCCTTCGCCTATCCCTATCCCACGGCCCAGTCGGTGAATACCTGGGAGGGTGGGGGCATGGAATATCCGATGATTACCTTCAACGGATATCGCCCCAGCGTGGATAAGAAGACGGGCAAGCGCACCTACTCCGCCCAGGCCAAATATGGCCTGATCGGCGTGGTGATCCACGAGATCGGCCATATCTATTTCCCCATGACCGTCAATTCCGATGAACGGCAATGGAGCTGGATGGATGAGGGGCTGAACACCTTCCTGCAGAACATCGCCCATCTGGAATGGGAGGAAGGGTTCGGCAGCCAGACCCGCAACCCCAACCTGCCGGCGCAGATCACCAGCTATATGGTCAGCGAAAACCAGGTGCCGATCATGACGCAGTCGGACAGCGTGCTGCAGTTCGGCCCCAACGCCTATACCAAGCCGGCCACGGCCCTGACCATCCTGCGCGAAACCGTGATGGGGCGTGACCTGTTCGACCATGCCTTCCGCGAATATGCGCGGCGCTGGAAATTCAAGCGGCCAACCCCGTCCGACTTCTTCCGCACCATGGAGGACGCGTCGGGCGTGGATCTGGACTGGTTCTGGCGCGGCTGGTTCTACACCACCGACCATGTCGATATCGACCTCAGCAATGTACGAGAATATCGCATCGGCAGCGGCGACCCGGACAAGGAGAAGCCGCTGCAGCGCGAAGAGGCGGCGCGCGATCAGCGTGAACCGCTGGCCAGCATCCATAACCGCGAACAGGGCCTGCAGACGGCGGTGGAGCGCGATCCGTCGCTGAAGGATTTCTATAACGAGAATGACAAGTTCACCGTCACCAACAAGGACCGCAACAGCTATCAGGAGATGCTGGAAGGGCTGGAGCCGTGGGAGCGTGAGGCGCTGGCGCGGGCCGAGAAGGAGGGCGACTGGGTCTATTTCCTGGATTTCGTCAATAAGGGCGGGCTGGTGATGCCGCTGCCCCTGCAACTGACCTTTGCCGACAAAAGCACCGAGTTCCTGATGATCCCGGCGGAAATCTGGCGGTACAATTCCAGGAAGGTGACCAAGATGCTGATCCGGCCGAAGCAGATTGTCGCCGTCGATCTGGACCCACGGCAGGAAATTGCCGATGCCGACCCGTCCAATAACAGCTTCCCCCGGCGTATCCAGGCTTCCCGCCTGGAACTCTACAAGGATAAGCGGGACGAGAAGAACCTGATGGCCGATATGCTGGTGGAGCTGAAGGCCAAGGAAGGGGAGAAGGGAAAGGGGGCGGAATCCGGCAAGGATGTACCGCTGGCCCCGGCGGGGGAGGCGAAGTGAGGCGCCGGTCTTTGTTGGCCCTGATGGGGGGCGGCCTGCTGCTGGCCGCCCCCCTGCCGGCCCAGGCCCACCGGGCCAAGGCTTCCCTGACGCTGGTGCGCTGGAACGCGGCGGCCAAGCTGCTGGAGGTGGAGCATAAGCTGCACGCCCATGATGCGGAGGTGGCGCTGAGCCAGCAGGCCGGCATCGCCACGCCGGACCTGTCCCGGTTGGAGGATCAGGCCAAGCTGGCGCTGTATGTTGAGGCCCGTTTCAGCCTGACCCCGCCGGGGGGAAAGCCCCTGCCCCTGAAGCTGCTGGGGGCGGAGCTGGAGGGTGATCACATTTTTGTCTATCAGGAACTGGCGCTGCAGGCCCCGCCCCAGGCGCTGGCCGTGGAGGATGACATCCTGCGCGATGTCTTCCGCACCCAGCTCAATCAGGTGAATTTCGACATGGCCGGCGGCGACCCGGCCCATATCCGGACCCTCACCTTCAACGGTCAGGATAAGGCGGAGAGCGTGACGTTTGATCGGTAGTGGGGCAATGGCTTAATTTCTCTGCTTTGCGGGAGTTTTGTGATGACCACTATAAGGATAGTGTCTTATCAATTTCCGGATGTTAAAGAGATAATAGACGATCTATGCTTGGAATTAGGGCTTGTAAGAGAATTTAAATCAATTTGCACTGTCGGAAATTTCTACGGTGTCGTCGGCGCCGATGAAACAGTTGAGGTTTTTCCAGATCGTGGGTTTATTTGTGAAAATGGCGTCGGGCGAAACGAAGTTTTGGAGTTTATCCTAGAAAAAATCAGAAATTTTACGCCACATGTGAAAATTTTATTACAAAATATATGGGCAAGAGAGGAGGATTATAAAGGGGGTATACGTGATATGGGGGCGTTTTTTGTGGTTGACGATTCTGTTTATAAATGTTTTTCACAGAATGATGATTTGAGTTTTATTGTCAACTCATTGAAACTTATTATAAGTTACACGGCGGTTTTTTCTTTTTTTGAATCGAAGTTGGATGTTGATCACAGCTTGCCGAGTCCGCAAAACATATTTGCTTTTGCTGTAGAGGCTTTTGACGGTCAGGGTTGGTTGGTTTGGACAAAAAGTCAAATTTTTGAATAATGATCAGGTAAATATGCACCTATAAATATTTTCTTATCATTGTATGGGGCCGATAGAGATGAACCTAAGAGTCCGTCTGAAAACTTCTCCTTCTTTCTCAACATGTTAATGTTTTAATCCCGTCACCCCGGCGAAGGCCGGGGTCCAGTTTCGTAGAGCAAAGCGCCCCTTGATTCTGGACCCCGGCCTTCGCCGGGGTGACGGTAGCGTTTGCAGATAAGACGTGTAAGGCGTTGAGATAACGTGAAACTTTCCGGACATACTCTAATATTTTATAAATCCAAGCTCAACTCTGTCCCCGGCCGCGTGCTGTGGTCGTGCCAATGCAGGTTACAGCGGGGCTCGTACAGGTCGGCCTGACCCAGTTCGACGGTGCGGTCGTTGCTGTGCTTCTTGAAGCTCTTATGCGCGTCATGGCCGCAGACGGCGCAGCGGGCGCGCAGCTTCTGGATGCCATCGGCCATGGCGGCCAGGGTGGCGGTCAGCGGGAAGGCGCGGCCGCGCCAATCCATATCCAGCCCGGCGACGGCCACATCGATGCCACGGGCCAGCAGGGCGCGCACATCTTCCACCAGATCGCCCTGGTAATGTGGATCGGTGCAGAACTGCACCTCATCGATGAAGACGGCGGAAATCTGGTCCGCAACGGGCGGCATGCGGGTGATGGGCATGGCATCAAAGCCGACACCATCATGGTTCACCACCCGGTCCTGGGCATAGCGCACATCGAAGGCGGGCTTCAGCAGCATGATGTGGGAGCCGGTGCCGTGCGTGTACCAGATGGCCCGCTTCAATATCTCCGTCGATTTGCCAGAGAACATCGGCCCGCAGATCACCTCCAGCTTTCCGTACCGCATCCGCAGAACCTTTCCACACCCGCATTCCTGTAAGGCGGCGATCTATAGGCGAGATCGCCGAAGCGTGCCATTAAAAGCGAAAGCGTCGTTTCTGGATATGGGCGAGATGCAAGGCTGGACCGAAGGATATGTAACGGAGATCGGCTACACCCACGGGTTCCACGTGGAACTGCTGCCGTGGGAGATGGCGGCGGCCCTGCCCGATGCCCCGATCAGCCCCGGCCAACCCTTCGATTATTGCGAGCTGGGCTTCGGTCAGGGATTCAGTCTGGCCCTGATGGCGGCGGCCAACCCGCAGGCCCGCTTCTGGGGCAATGATTTCAACCCCGACCATGTCGCCCATGTGCGCGGGTTGGCTGATGCTGCAGGCTTGACGAACCTGACGGTCAGCGAAAAGGGCTTCCGGGATTACCGGCGGGAGCCCGACCTGCCCGCCTTTGACATGATCGCCCTGCATGGCGTCTGGTCCTGGGTGGGGCCGGCGGCGCGGGCCGATGTGGTGCGCTTCATTGAGGCCAAATTGAAGCCCGGCGGGCTGGTCTATATCGGTTACAATGTGCTGCCGGGCTGGGCGCAATATCTGCCGCTGCGCCGGTTGATGCTGGAGCAGGCAAGGCGGACGGCCGGCGATCTGCCGACGCGTATCGGGGCGGCGTTGGAACTGGCCAGCCGGCTGGAAGGGCAGGGGGCGGATTATTTCCGCATCAATCCCACCCTCTCCCCCCGGCTGGCCCAGTTGCGGGGGCGCCCGGCTCAGTATCTGGCGCATGAATATTTCAATGAGAGCTGGGAGCCGGTCTATTTTGCCGATATCGCCGCCGATCTGGCGGCCATCGACGTGCATTTCGCCGGCCAGCGCCGCGCAGCCGACCGCTGGGAAGCGGCGCTGCAGGCCCCCGCCATTGCGGAAGCAGCAGGGCCGGCAGGGAATGATGATCCCGTCTTTGTGGAGATGCTGCGCGATTATCTGACCAACCGACCGTTCCGCCGTGACCTGTTCCGCCGGGGCGGCGGCGTACCGGCAGCGCCTGTCCCGGATCCAAGCTGGGCGGCGCTGGGCCACCCGCGTGACCTGCCGCGCCGGGCCACCCTGCCCGGTGGCAGCACGGTGGAACCGGATTGGCATCTGTCGCAGGACATCCTGGCCAGCCTGCAGGCGGGGCCATTGCCCCTGTCGGTGCTGCAGGCCCGCCATGGCGCGGGGGTGCCGGGGGCGCTGGGCCTGCTGGCCGCACTGGACCTGCTGGCGCCGGCCCTGCCGCCTGCAGGGCTGCAGGCGCGGGCGACGACGGCACAGCGGCTCAACGCCGTGATCCTGCAGCAGGCGCTGCAGGTTGACCGGCTGCAGGCGCTGGCCTGCCCGGCCACCGGCGGCGCCATCGCCGTGGATCGGGTGGAACAGCTTTTTCTGCACGCCCTTGGCCAGCAGGCGGCCGACCCCGCGCAGGCGGCCTGGGACGTTCTGGCGGCGTCCGGTCAGCGGCTGCTGCGCGACGGTCGCCTTTTGGAAACACCGAAACAAAATCTCGTGGAACTGGAGGAACGCTGGCAGCGTTTCCGTCAGCGTCGGCTTCCGCTGCTGCAGGGCCTTGGTGCAGTGCAGCAGTAAAGAGGGGGTACTCCCATCAAGGGGCTGGACAAAGCAGAAAACCACTAGGGAGACCCGGCGGAAGGTGGTAAATTCTGCCTGTGGTGCGGTGCAATAAATTCGTCAAACTTTTTGCCAACCGCATCATTCGCGCGTTCCCCCAATCGCCGCTTCGCGAACCGCCTTGCATGGAGATCTGGACCTATGCCGCGTAAGCCCAAGAATGCCGAAACCGCTGCCACCACCCTGGTTGAAACCATCCCGGCAGAGCCGGTGATGCCGCCGCCCGCCCCAGCCAAGAAGGCGCGGACGGGGGCGAAGGCCGCCAAGCCGGCGGTTGCATCCGCCAAGGCCCCCGCCGGCCGGACGAAGAAGAAGGCCGCCCCCGTCACTGCCGCCCCGCTTGATCTGGTTGCCGTGCAGCCCACCACGGAGCAGGTGGCGCATGAGGCCTATCTGCTCTGGCTGAGTGAAGGCCAGCCGGTGGGCAAGGATATGGAACATTGGCTGGTAGCCGAACAGATCGTTCGCAGCCGTCTGTCTCTGTTGTCAGCGGCCGTCCATACGGCCTGACCCTGTGGTCGCATCGCCCTTGCCGGGGCGGTGCGACCATCCCTGTTCTGACGCCTCCTCGCCATCCGCCCGCTTCCGGGCGGATTTTCTTTGCTGGGTGGTTGAGATTGGGTCCCCATGCCCGGCCAAGCTTGCCGTTTCCGGTTTTCTCTTCTGGGAAGAAATTGCCGGTGGGACTCCTCGTCCTACCTGTCACCGTTTTGAATCAGTGACTTAACCGTCTTCTCCCTTTTGGCCCGCCCATTGCATAGGGGTAGGCGACCGATCCATCCGGGGTCTGTCGCTGCCCAGCCGGGCCGCATCAAGGGATAGGGACGATGACCAGCCTTTTCGGCGTTCTCAACAACACCTCCAGCAACCTGCGGATGATCCAGGGGCAGCTGTCGGTCGTTGCCGAGAATGTGGCCGGTGCCGATGATCCCAACCGTTCCCGCCATGTGCTGGAACGGACCATTGATGCAACCGGCAACCCGATGGTGGCACAGTACCGGCGGGAAGTGGATGTGGCGCTGCGGGTGCAGCTGCAGCAGACGCTTTCGGAGGAGGCCAGCGCCAGCACCCTGTCCACCTATATGCGCAAGGCAACCGACCTGCTGGGCACCACGGCGGGCACCCCGCCCTTGACGGATGCCATGCAGAAATTCCAGGCCGCCTGGATGGAAGTGGAGGCCACGCCGGAAAATACGGTGGCGCAGGGCCAGGTCGTCACCTATGGCGATGACGTGGCCCGCGAGCTGCGGCGGCTGAACCTGGGCGTTAATGATCTGAAGCGTGAGATTGACACGGATATTCAAAGCTCCGTCGATCAGTTGAACACGGCGCTGACCACCATCGACAAATTGAATGACGATATCCTGGCCAGCAAGGGGGCCGGCGACCCGACCATGAATCTGGAGGATAAGCGTGACCAGCTTATCCGCGAAGTATCCAGCCTGATGAGCGTCCGCACCATAGAGCGGGGTGATGGCAAGCTGTCCATCTTTACCTCGTCCGGCGTCTCGCTGCTGGATGCCGCACCGGTGAAATTCAGCTATTCCAACGGGGTGCTGCGCTCGTCCGGCAGCGACCGGGCACTGAATGACCAGATCAATGACGGCAAGCTGGGCGCCCTGCTGCAATTATCGGCCGACGGGTCCACAGCCAATCCGCCGCAGCCGGCCAGCAACCAGCCGGCGGCCGAGATCATCCGCAAGCTGAATTCCCAGCTTCAGGGGCTGGGGGAGGCCTTCCTGGGATCGACCAAGCCGGGGGAGCCCACCAGCTTTGCCGATGCCTATGACAAGGCCAGTCCCGCCGGCGAGGGCGAACTGGACAACCGCTTCTTCATCGGCAAGGGGGCGGGCGATATCCAGCTCAACCCGGCCTTGTTGTCGGGCGAGAAGAAGATCAAGCAAAGTGCTGTAACGGGGGTGACGCAGTCGCTGTCCGCCTCCGGCCGCAGCCTGAATGCGGACGGCTTGCGCATCACCAGCGTCAGCTATTCCTCCATGGTTTCCACCGTGATCGGCTCCTGGAGCACCAATGCCAAGGTGACGCACGAGCAGGCGACCATCGCCACCGATTTCAAATCGCAGCTGGACAGCCGGTACAAGAACAATACCGGCGTCAACATGGATGAGGAGATCGCCATGTTGCAGGTGCTTCAGCGCAACTATTCCGCCGCCGCCCGCGTGATGCAGACGGTCAACACTATGCTGGACGCTATCGAGGGCATCGTCAGATGACACGGATCAGCAGCTATGGCAGCTACCTCTCCACGCTGGGAGGGCTCACCGGTGGGCAGCGGCAGATCGACGATTTGTCGGCGCAGCTCAACACGCTCAAAAAATCGGTCGATGTCTCCGCCTATGGCACGCAGACGCAGCGGCTGCTGGACCTGCGCGCCGATTATGCCAAGCGTCAGGCCTATACGAACACCATCGACCAGTCGATGACGCGGGTGAAATCCTACAACACCATCATGGAACGCATGGTGAAGATGTCGTCGGAGCTGAGCAATGTCAGCCGTCTGCCGCAGGGGCCGGGCGCGGTACGGGTCAGTTCCGTCATCAATTCCAATGCCGACAGCATGAAGGTGACGGTCGACCAGATCAATTCCAGCTTCAAGGCCGAAGCCACCTATTCGGTTTCCGCCGTCCCCAGCAGCACTGGTCCCGCCGGCAGTTTCGATGTGACGGTCACCGACGGGCTGGGCGGTAAATCCACCAACACGATCAATATGAAACAGGTACCGCCCCAGGTGGATGCCGACCGTTTCATCATCAATGGCGGCCCCGGCGAGGGGGCTGTGATCAAGCTGAATATCGAGAAACTGGCGGGCGGCGGGACGTCCAGCTTTGATGTCACCTGGCCCGATCTTGCCTCCACCAAGGCCCTGATCAAGGGCATGACCACCGAACTGCAATCCATGCTGAATGAGAAGGTGGGGGATCGCTATATCTTCGCCGGCTCGCGCCTCTCCACCAAGCCGGTGGGGGATATCATCTCCGCCAAGCAGGTTATGACCACCACCCTCTCGGGTGCACGGGGTGACGCCGGCGAGGTCTTTGAAATGACGCTGAACGGCAAGCGCTTCACCTATACCAGTACCGGTAAGGAGAAATCGCTGGACGAGGTGCTGACCAACAGCACCGGCACCGGCCTGGTGGATCAGATGAAGGCGTACCAGCCGCCCTTCAATGTCACCTTGTCCGTCAGCAACGGCATTGTCACCGCCACGGCCAATGATGTCACCGACAAATTCACCATGTCGTCGGCCGTCTATGACAATGGCACCCATAAGAACACGGTGGAGCCGGCGCCGGGCGCCCTTGATCCTGGTCAGGCGCCCTATACGATCCAGAAAGCCACTGAAACCCAGAACCAGATCGACCATGTGAAGCTGCATGGCAATGAGGCGGATGTCGGTGATGTGTTCAACATTGCCGTCGGTGCGCGCACCATTGTGCAGAACGAGAATGCGCCGCCGCAGGTCATCATTGCCGGCCCCACGCAATATTCCTATGCCATCAGCCCGGCCGATACCGATATTTTGAACGGCAATACGCCGGTGCCGGCGGGTTTCACCCAACCCACCTCCATGACGAACTGGGTGGCGCAGAAACTGACGGCGCAGATCAATGGTGATCAGGCCTCTACGGTCACGGCCAGCATTGATCCGGCCGATGATACCAACATCATCCTGACAGCCAAGGCCAATAACAGCCAGTTCCAGACCACGGCCAGCATCAATAATGCCGGTAACAGCGCGCGGCTGGTGACCAATGAAATCCCCCCCCTGGCCAATCAGGATGTTTTTGCCGATCTGGCGGCACCGCCCAAGCTGCCCTTCTATGATACCGAGTTCGCCAAGCAGACCGATAACAGCGCTGCCTATGATCAGGCGCGCATGACGGCGGATGAAGGCCTGTCGGTCACCTATGGGGTCAGCAGTAATGATCCCGCCATTCAGAAACTGGTCACCAGCCTGCGTCGGCTGACCCAGGCCGTGGCCCAGCCCGGCCGTTACAGCGAGATCATGAGCGAAGGGCGCGATCTGGCCATCGCCGCCCAGAATGAACTGAAAGGCGTCTCCGCCCGTGTGGTCAATGCCGCCACCACGATGGAAAACGCCCAGACCCGCCACGCCAGCGCCATGGCCAAAGCCACAAGCGAAATGGCCCAGATCGAGGGCGTGGACGAAAATGAAGTGGCCGTAAAATTGCAAGCGGCCCTTGGTCGTCAGCAAACCTCCTACGCCGTGACCGGGCGCACCGCTTCCCTGTCACTGGTGAATTTCCTGTCCTGATCCTGTTCCATCCCTTCAAAACCTGTTTCAAGCAAAAGGAGAACCGACATGAACGCCTTCACTGAATCCTCCCAGTTCACCATTTCCGCTCCCGAAGCCGCCGGGATGCCGGCCCAGGACGAGGCGGTGCGCACCCGCCTGTTCGATCAGTTCAATGCCTTCTGGCTGAACGCCATCCACGAAGGTGCGCCCTACGACATGATCGGCACCATGTCGGTGACGGCCGCCATTTACGGCCTGCTGGCCAAGCATGGTCCGGAAACCACGGCCGGTTTCCTGGATGGTCTGGCCGCTGACATCCGCTCCGGCATGTTCACCATTCCCCGGCCCAATTGATCGGCGATGGGCCCCAGACGGGGGCAAATTTCAAAGGGCCGGTTCCCGTGAGGGACCGGCCCTTTTGCTTTGGGCGTTACCAGCCTGATCGGCAAATCCGGCACGGGTCCGATCGGCAAAAACCGCCGGGCAAGGGCCGGCGGCAGAGCGTGCCGGGTGGGGTGGGAACCAGAACTGAGGAAAATCAGCGGATTCCGCCCCCATCCCCAGTTGGCATCACAATTGCTTAGGTACTGGCGACACGCCATTATTCCAACGGGAGTTTTCCCATGAGCATCTTCGGCTCCTTGACCACTGGTATCGCCGGCCTGCAGGCCCAGGCCTCTGCGCTTGGCCATATCTCTGACAATATCGCCAACTCGCAGACCACCGGTTACAAGCGGGTGGATACCGCCTTCACCAATCTGGTGCTGCAATCCAACGCCCGTACCCATAGCCCCGGTGGTGTGGTGGCGCGCCCGTCCTACGCCAACAGCGTGGCCGGCAACATCTCCACGGTGGACCGTACCACCAATCTGGCGGTGCGTGGTCAGGGCTTCTTCAGCGTCAGCCGCCTGACGGAAGTCAATGGGGTCGCGACGCCGACGCAGGAACGCTTCTATACCCGTGACGGCAGCTTTGAGCTGAATGATGATCGCACACTGGTCAATCGTTCCGGCTATGCGCTGAACGGCTATATTTACAATGAGGCGACCAATTCCTTTACGACGACGGCTTCGCCCATCAAGGTGACGGCGGATATCGACAGCCCGGTGCCGACCAAGAATATCACGCTGAAGGCCAACCTGCCGAAGGAACCACAGGCCGGTACGCCGATCCAGCCGACCACCATTCAGATCTATGATGCGACCGGTACGCCGCGCGACATCACCCTGGGGTGGCGTCCTGGCCAGTCCGAAGGGTCCTGGCGTCTGTCCATTGACACGCCGGGTGCGACCGGCAAGCTGCCCTTGTCCGGCAATCTGACCGGCTTCCCGGTCAATGCCGCCTCCACCAGCCTGACGCAGGGTGCCGAAGCCCGTAAACAGATCGACGAGGTGCAGTTCACCTCCCCCAAAGGCGATGGCGCGTTCAAGATCGGTGACACCTACAAAGTCACTGTGAACGGGGTGGATTTTACCGAAACGATTACCCCGACCAACGCTTCCCAGCTGTCCAACCTGACCGGTGTTGCCCAGTCGCTGGCCGACAAGATCAACGCCTCCGTGCCGCCTGCGGGCGTCAATGCCGTCGTCAGCGGCGGTCGCCTGCGTCTGACCGCCGCCAATGCCGGTACTGGCTTCACCCTGGCCACCAAAGTGACCAACGGTGCCCCCACCGCAAACACGGTGAACAGCCCCGTTACCACGGCCGCTACCGCGACCCAACCGCAACAGAGCGTGTTGACCTTCGCCGGCAGCTCCATCGATATCGGTGACGTCTTCACCGTGAATGTCGATAATACGACCAACAAGACCTACAAGGTGGAAGTGACGGCGGCCAATGTGGGCCAGCTGAAGGATCTGAACGGTGTTGTCCAGGCGCTGGCCTCCCAGATCAACGCTAACTCGGCCGGCGAAAAGGTGGTGGCCTCGGTTTCGGGTAATGCCCTGGCGCTGCGCAGCACCAGTGCTGGCGACAGTTTCAGTGTTGGCGATCAGGTGGGTGAGACGGTTACCCCCAATAATGTCGGCGTGGCGCAGGTCACACAACTCTCATACCCCAACCGTGCGCCGGTTGCGGGTGAAGAATTGAGCCTGAGCGCAGATGGTCAGACCTATTCCTACAAGCTGACCCAGGCTGACATTGATGCGCTGCCGCAGCCGCCGAAGTTCAGCGACGCGTTGACGACCCATTTGCTGCCCACCATCACCAGCACAAACTTCTCGGCCAGCGTCACCGATAACCGGCTGGTGCTGACGGCGACCACGCCCGGCACCGGCTTCAATGTCACGGCGCGCGACAAGCTGATGCAGCCGTCGGTCACCAATGCCGCCGCTGCCGACAATACGACCTTCGTCAGCTCCCTGCAGGGGAATGTTGGCGGGGGACGTCAGACCCAGCGCATTTCCATCTCGGGCGTTCCGGGTGATGTCGGGGCCGTCTATTCCGTTACATTGCGCAGCCCCAGCCCCATCCAGGCTGAGCCGACAGCGCAGCGTGGCACCACCATCACCCAGGCAACCGCCACCAAGGCCCAGGTGACGGAACTGAACTATCCTGACCGCGCCCCGGTGGTGGGGGATATTTTCAGCCTGACCGTCAATGGCTCGCTGGCCAACTATGGCCCCCTGACGCAGGCTGATCTTGATGCCCTGCCGCAACCGCCGAAAATGACGGATGCGCTGACGACTTATCTGTTGCCCAAGATCACCAGCACGGATGTCACTGCTGCCGTGGTGGGCAATAAGCTACAGCTGACCGGCACGGCCGTCGATCCTGTCACGGGTGCCAACAAGCCCTTCAATGTCACCGATACTGATGCGATGGTCACCGATCCGACCTCGCAGCGGTTCGATTTCTCCAACGCCACGGCGGTGCCGGTTCTGGGCAATGTCTATGCCGTCACCATGAACGGCACCACCTATTCCACGCAGATCACGGAACAGAATATCGGGGATTTCCCCGATGTTAAGAGCGTGATGGATAACCTCATCACCAAGGTGAATAATGATTTCGGTGCGCCGGTCAGCGCCAAGGCGATCACCAATGATAATGGCGATACGACCGGCATTGTGTTGACGGCCAAGGATGCCAGCATCAACTTGGACGGCACCCAGAAGACGTTCCCCAGCTTCAGCAAGACCATCCCCTACACCACGACCGGGAAGGAGGTTTCGCTGGACGAAATTGCCAGCAATCTGGCCGCTGCGGTCAATAAGGAACCGGGCATTCCGGTGCGGGCAACGGCGGTTGGCGGCGTTTTGACCATGACGGGGAATGAGGATGGGTTGGCTTTCCTGGCGGAGCCCAACTCCACCCTGGGGTCGACGCCGGCCCACGTCACGTTGAACTTCGGCGGCACCTTGCCCAGCGGGGAAAAGGTCAAGACCGGTACGCTGTCCAGCTTGTCTTCCGCCAATGTCGGTGAAGGTAATGCCCGTGTGACGGCCGTGACGGCGGCCGGGCAGCCGGCCCAGATCTCCTTCGACGTGGATTATGGCAATGGTCCGCAGACCATCACCCTGGATGTCGGCACCTTCGGTGAGGCTTCGGGCTTGACCGAGTTCAATGGCAGCCAGATCAACGTGACCTCCCAGCTTCAGGATGGCAGCCCGCAGGGTACCTTCAAGGATGTGGAGGTGCGTGAAAATGGCGATGTGGTGGCCAATTACGACAATGGTCGCCGCCGCATCATCGCCCAGGTGCCGCTGGTCCTGTTCAACAATGCCAATGCCTTGGGCCGTGAAAGCGGCGGCGTCTTCACTGAATCGGCGGAGAGCGGTCGGGCGCGCTTCAACGATACGGGCCAGAACGGTGCCGGCACCATCGCAGCCAGCAGCATTGAAGGCTCCAACGTGGATATCGCGCAGGAATTCACCAAGCTGATCGTGGCGCAGCGTTCCTACACGGCCAATACCCGCGTCATCACCACCACCGACGAAATGCTGACGGAGACCATCAACTTGAAGCGCTGATCCAGCGGGCGGCACCGGCCCCTTACCCCAGGTGCATGGCGTGTCGATCCCGGCCCCGCAAGGGGCCGGGATTTCGCGTTTATGGGAGACCTGCATCCGGCAGCGATGGCGTCCTGCCAGGGACCGGCTGGTCAAAATGCGGGAAGCGAACTATGTTACAGTGATAGGTTCTTCTCTCTGCGCCGTGTAAAATGTCTGTCTCCGGCCTGTCCGTTCTGTCGGGTGCTGCGTCGCCGCGCGTCGGTGGCGGTGGGGCCGCCGCGTCCGGACAGAAAGCGCTGTCCAACGAACAGCAGCAGCAGGTTCAGAAGCTGCAGAAGACCGACACGCAGGTGCGCCAGCATGAACAGGCGCACAAGACTGCCGGTGGCCCCTATGCCGGGGCAATCCAGTTTGAGTACACTACCGGGCCGGATGGCCGCCGTTACGTCACCGGCGGTGAGGTGCCGATTGATGCCTCCCCCGTCCGCAACAACCCGGAAGCCACCATCACCAAGATGGAGGTGGTCAAGCGGGCGGCACTGGCCCCCCCTGACCCATCGCCGCAGGACCGGGCCGTCGCCTCGCAGGCCGACGCCACCAAGGCACAGGCGCAGAATGAGCTGAGAGAGAAGAAGCAGGATGGTGGCGGTGGGGATGCTGACCAGGAACGGCCCAATCCCGCATCCCCGTTACTGAACCGGCAGGCGCAGGCCGCCTATGGGCTGGCTGCTGCGGCAGTGCCGACCCCGGCAAAGGCTGCCGCCCCGGGGCTGAATATCACGGCGTGAAACACGCCAATTCACGTGAAACATTCCCCCGCCCCGGTCAGGACGGGGGAATGCACGGTTGATCAGCTGGCTTTCGGCAGGGCCTTTTCCACCGCCGTCAGGAACTCCGCATTATCCGGTTCGATCTTGGAGGGGAAGGCCGCCACCAGCGTGCCGTCGGGCGCCAGCAGGTACTTGTGGAAGTTCCATTTCGGCTCCCCCTTCTGGGCTGCCACCCACTTGTAGAACGGGTGGGCCTGGGCGCCCTTCACCGGTTCCTTGGTGGTCATGGGGAAGTCGATGGCGAAATTGACATTGCAGAACTCCTTGATCTCCTTGTCAGAGCCGGGTTCCTGGCCGCCAAAATCATTGGAGGGGACGCCAACCACGACCAACCCCTTGTCGCGATACTTTTCCCACAGGGTTTCCAAGCCCTTGTACTGGGGCGTGTAACCGCACATGGAGGCGGTATTCACCACCAGCACGGCCTTGCCCTTATACTGGGACAGGGGCAGCGCCCCACCTTCAATGGCCTGGAAGGTGAAGTCATAGGCGTTTTCGGCCTTGGCCGGGGTGGCCAGAGGACCAAAGCCCGCCAGCAGGGCCAGCCCGGCGCAAAGCCCCATGAAGGCGCGGCGGGTGGAAGAACGACTCACCAGTTCCATGATCTCACCTGATCGGTTGGCATTATGCATCTTGGCAAAACCCTGCGCCGTCACCGGCGGCTTGGTTTAACCATTATTTAGGGGCTTAAGCGTCGCCGTCCAGTGTTTCCCGTACCTTTGCCGCCAACGCATCCAGCCCGAATGGTTTCTGCAGGAAATGGGTGCCGGGGTCCAGCACGCCATTATGGACGACCGCGTTGCGGGTATAGCCGGTGGTGTACAGCACCTTCAGCCCCGGCAGCAGGGTTTGCGCCTTGTCGGCCAGCTGGCGCCCGGTCATTTCCGGCATCACCACATCGGTGAACATCAGGGATGGCCGGCAGCCCGCTTCGATCAGCGACAGCGCCTCCAGCCCGCTGGCCGCCTCCACCACCGTATAGCCCAGCTCCCGCAGGGCTTCGACGGAGAAGCGGCGGACCCGTTCCTCATCCTCCACCACCAGCACCACCTCCCCCGGCCGGGCCACCTGTCCCGGCTTGGCTTCGCTGCGGCGCTGATAGGGCAGGGCATCGCCATAATGGCGGGGCAGATAGATTTTCACGCAGGTGCCGTGCCCCGGCTCCGAATAGATTTTCACATGGCCGCCAGATTGGCGGACAAAGCCGAACACTTGCGACAGGCCCAGCCCGGTGCCGCGCCCGACCCCCTTGGTGGTGAAGAACGGGTCGAAGGCGCGGGCCAGCACCTCCGGCGTCATGCCGTCACCCGTGTCGGTCACGGCGATCAGCACATATTGGCCCGGCTGCACCTCATGTTCGGCGCCATAGGCATCGTCGATGAAGGCATTGGCCGTCTCAATCGTCAGCCGCCCGCCGCCGGGCATGGCGTCGCGGGCATTGACGGCCAGGTTGATCAGGGCATTTTCCAGCTGGTTGGGGTCGACATGGGTGCGCCACAAGCCGGCAGCGCGCACCATTTCCACCCGGATCGGTTCGCCAAGCGCCCGTAGCAGCAGCTCCGACATGCCATTGATCAGGCTGTTGGCATCGACGATCTGCGGGGCCAGCGGCTGCTGGCGGGCGAAGGCCAGCAGCCGCTCCGTCAGGGCGGCGGCCCGATGTGCGCCATCCATGGCGCCGTCAATATAGGGGGCGATGTTGGTATCGCCGCGCGCCAGCCGGCGCTGCATCAGGGTCAGGCCGCTGATGATGACGGCCAGCATATTGTTGAAATCATGGGCGATGCCGCCGGTCAGCTGGCCCACCGCCTCCATCTTCTGGGCCTGACGCAGGCGGCTTTCCGCCTCCAGCAGCTTGGCCGTGCGCTCATTCACCTCGCGCTCCAGCTCCTCCCGCGATCGGGCCAGCACCTCGCGCGCGTCCACAATGTCCTGGATGTCGGTACAGGTGCCGAACCAGCGGACAATCCTGCCATCGCTGTCCCGCACCGGCTGCGCCCGGCCCATGGCCCAGAGATAGCGGCCCGAACGGTGCCGCATCCGGTATTCGATGCGATAGGGGGTGCCGGTGGCAAGCGAGTTGCGCCAGCATTCCCAGGTCCGCGCCTGATCTTCAGGGTGGATGACACGATCCCAGGCGTCGCCATCACTGGCCCCGCGTGGCAGGCCGGTAAATTCGTACCAGCGGTCATTGTAATAATCGAGATAACCATCGGCGCGGGCTGACCAGACCATGTCATCAATGGAATTGCTGAGCGCCTGCAGGTGCGCCTCACTATCCCGGACCCGTTGTTCCGCTTCAAAACGGTCAGCAATGTCGATGACCGAGCCGATATAGCCCAGGAAGCTGCCATCCTCGGCAAAACGCGGGGCGGCAGCATCGATGGCCCAGCGATAGAGGCCATCGGCCCGCCGCAGCCGGTATTCCAGCCGGAACGGCTCCCCCCGCTCCCCGGCGGCGGCGAAGATGCGTTCGGCTTCCGCCCGGTCTTCCGGATGCACCATCTCCAGCCAGCCCAGACCCTGCCCTTCATCCTGCCCCTGGCCGGTGAATTCGTACCAGGAGCGGTTGAGATAGGTGCAGAGCCCCTTCTGGTCGGTGACCCACATCATCACCGGGGCATGGTCGGCCATATTGCGGAAGCGCGCCTCGCTTTCCCGCAGCCGCCGTTCCCCCAGCACCCGCCCCGTCGTTTCCGAGACGATGCAGAGCACGCCGCCGATGCTGCCATCCGTATCGAAGACGGGGGAATAGGAGATGTCGAAATAGACTGTCTCCGGATAGCCATGCCGTTCAATGTAGAATGGCCGGTCATTGGCGAAGACGGTCTGGCCACTGTCCCGCACCGATTGCAGCAGCGGATGCAGATCGTCCCACAGTTCCGACCAATATTCCGCCGCCGGCCGCCCCAGTGCATCGGGATGTTTCAGACCGATGGTGGGGGCATAGGCATCATTGTACAGCGCAATGAAGGCGGGCCCCCAGAACAGCACGATCTGGGCCTTGGCGGCCAGCATCAGGCCGACCGTGGTTTTTAAGGCGCCGGGCCAGCCCTCCGGCCCGCCCAGGGGAGATTGCGACCAGTCCTTGCGCTGCATCAGCGCCCCGATCTCCCCGCCACGGGCAAGGAAGGCGGCGGTCTGTTGCGGCATGGTTGCTCCCGTCGGGGTGTGCCGGCCCGGATGTTTCCCAGGAATATCCCCTGGAGAACACGGTTCGGGGCCGGTGGTCAATTAGTGCCAACGGGTTATATCCGCGACCGCCCTCAACGCTGTTCGCCGAATACCTTGCCGGAGATGGCGGGGCTCATGAACTCGCCCAGATTCTTCAGCACCACGCGGAAGAACAGCCGGTCACCGGTATCGACGCCGGTGCGTTCGGTATAGTTGCGTTCCCCCACCAGCTGGAAGGTCAGACATTCATCCTGATAGGTGATGGTGGCGCCGCTGCGCAGCGGTCCGCTGCCGCCCTTGGCCAGATCGCGGCGATGGTTGATGCCGACCGACCAGTGCTCGGTGATGGCGGAATTGATGGCCAGGGTCAGTTCTTCACGGTCACGCAGGCTGGTGCTGCTGGTGATGCTGTTGGTGGGGGACTGGGCCAGCTTGTCGATGAAGACATAGCCGCCGGAGACGCGGAACTGCTGCGGACCGATGGTGCCATAGACATCGTGGAGGCGCTGGGCCAGCGTCTTGCTGTCCAGCCGGAAGGAATAGCTGACATCCATCCAGGGGCTGGGGCTCAGCTCCAGCTTGCCGACCACGTCAGAGCTGCGACGGCGCAGGCCGGAGCTTTCCGGGAAGTCCGTGTCTTTCTGCAGCCGGTAGGATTGGCCGACAAACAGGGTGCTGCTGCCACCGCCAAAGCCATAGAAGCCGTTTTTCACACCATAGGTGACGCGCTGCCCGCCCTCCAGCCGGTCAATGCCATTATAGCGGGAGGCGCTGAACAGGTTGGTGTAATCGAACTCGATATCCTGGCTGTCCTCGTTGGGGATGGCCGAGCTGGCAGAGATATTGGGGGCGGCCGACAGCATCACCATCGGTTCCACCATATGCTGCACCGTGCCCATCTGGCGGGCCAGCGGCATGGAGACGGTCCATTCCGCGTGCGGGAAGGCGCGCAGCCGCGCCTTGTCATCGCGGTCGACCGTGCCATCGGCCCGGCGCAGGTCGGACACCCAGTAGCCGTCGGTGCGCATTTCGGCATTCAGGGTGGAAACAAGGCCGATGGGGGCGATGTCGCTGCGCCGCCAGCCCAGGGCGCTGGACAGGCGGCGTGTATCATTGCCGTCACTGCGCAGCAGCGACAGCAGGCCGGCATCAAACTCCCAACGGCCGCCCAGCAGGCTGCCCGGCTCGCCCAGCAGATTATACTGGGCCATGGGCAGCACCACCGGTTCTTCCTCCCGGTTGGCGGGGCGGAGATCCTGGAAATCATAGGCGTTGAAGCTGAAATAATCCCGGCCGCTGAACCATTCCACGAAGGCGCGGCTGTTCAGGATGTCTTCCGCTGAATAATCATAGCGCAGCAGATGCGTATTGTCGGTGACGCGCCGCAGGTCGAAACCCCAGCGCCAGTTCTGGTCAATGTCGAACCGGCCATTGGCGAAGATATGGCCCCGGAAGTTCTTCTTCACCACTTCCTGATTGCCGATAATGCGCGGCCGGTCGGCATAGGTGGCGCTGCCCGAGAGGTTGAGGCTGCCGCTGCCGAAGCGTTGGCGATATTCACCACCCAGCAGCAGATCATCCTCCGTGCTGGGCACGGCCTCCAGGGTGAAATCCTTCGATTCGTCGATATCGAAGAAATATTTGATGCGGGCATAGGTGCCCAGATCGGAACTGATGCCCCCGGCCGGCGGCAGGAAGCCGCTGCGCCGTTCCACCGTGGGATCGGGATGGCCGAAGAAGGGCATATACATCACCGGAACGCCCATCACCTCCAGCGTGGCGTCCCGGTAATAGATATCGTGCTTTTCCTGATCATGGGTGATGCGGGCGGCCCGGATCTGCCAGATGGGCGGGCGCGTCGGGTCGCTGGCGCACAGCTCGCAAGGCGAATAGACGCCCTTTTCCATGCGGGTATAGCGCCCGTCCAGCCGTTCGCCCTGCAGGGCGGCGAACTTGGAATTGTCCGACATCAGGATGCGGACCTGATCGACGAAGCCACGGGAAAGATCGTCCGACAGCTCGGTGTAATTGGCGAACAGCACCTCGCCCGTTGGCTCCAGGATGGAGACATTGCCCGACGCGGTGACGATGTTGGTCTTTTCCGAGAAGCTGACCGTATCGGCCAGCAGCAGGCGCGCCCCCTGGCTCAGCTCCACATGGCCGCGCGCGGTGACGATGCCCAGATCCTCGTCATAATCCAGATGGTCGGCCGACAGCAGCACCGGCTGCCCCTTGCCCTTGTCCTTCTCCGCGCTGCCGGGTGCGACGGGGGAGACGCCGGGCGTGCCCACCGGGTTGGTCTGCGCCCAGGCCGCCGGCGCGCCAAGGGCCAGGGCGGAGCAGAGCAGCAGGCGGCGGAGGCGGTGGGTGGTCGGCGTCATGGGCGGGCCGTCTTGTTCCAACGGGGGAGAATCTCATCACTGGGTTTCAGCTTGTCCCCGACGACGGCAACGAAGTCAATGCACGCCGATGGCGGACAGGTCAGCGGCATGGAAGAGGGTGATTGCGGCAAAGACTTGGCGAAGACGGCCCCGGCCTTATTCTGCCGCTTCCCGACGGCTGGCTTCTTCCCGGGCGCCGGAGTCGATGGCGTGCCAGGCGGCAGCGATATGGCTGCGCATGACCGAACCGGCCCAGGCACCGTCGCGCACCTCCATCGCCGCCACGATCTCCAGATGGTGGTTCAGGCTGCGGCGCAGCGCCTCGCGGTCATAGCGGTGGAAGGTGCGCAGCACCAGCGGCAGCTCCACCACCTGGGCCATCATGCTGCCCAGCCGCTGGGTGCCGGCACTCTGCACGATGATGCGGTGAAACTCGCCATTGGCCTCGGCGATGCGGGAGCGGAAATCGGGTCCGCCCTCGGCCTCCAGCGTGATCATTTCTTCTGCCAGCTGGCGCAGCCGTACCACATCGTCGGCGGAACAGCGTTCCGCCGCGCGTTCGGCGGCATAGCCTTCCAGTACCCCGCGCAGATCAAAAATCTCGCGGATTTCCGCCATGGTCCAGTCGGCGACAAAGGCGCCATGGTTGCGCAGGAATCGTACCGAGCCTTCGGCATTCAGCCGGCGCAGCGCCTCCCGGATCGGGGTACGGCTGACGCCGATCCTTTTCGCCAGTTCATCTTCCTTCAGGTGCGTACCAGGGGGGAAAACGCCGACCATGATGGCATCACGGATTTCGGCATAGGCCTTCTCCACCGCATTGCTCATGTTCCGGGCCTCCCTTGATCGCCGTCATTACGGTCTTGCCTGGGATGGTTATAGCGCCCCTGTGCCCTGACACCAGCCATCAAGGGGCATCCCCTTGATGGCGGCTTTCGTTGGCACCGCGTCATTCATACAACAGTTCCAAGCAAAGTATACAATGTCTGCATCTCCCCCCTTGCTGCCTATCCGGCCGCAACACAGAATTATTGTCACGGGTAACAGGTCGCACAACCGAAAACAGGATCGTGGCCTCGGATAAATCAAAGAGAACAGCGGAGATAGCGATGAAACATGCCAAGGGACTGCTGTCGCGCCTCAGCGCCGGGACGGCAATGGCGATACTGACAATTGTATCCAATGGTGCGATGGCGCAGAATGCCGCCCCGCCACCGGCGAATGATGATATTGTGCTGGAGGAGATCGTGGTGATCGCCCGCCAGCGTAATGAGACGGCGCGTGAAACCCCGGTGGCCGTGGCCGCCTTTACCGCCGACACGATTGAAAAGGCCGGTATCACCGGCCCGGCTGATTTCCTGTCCCTGACGCCCAATGTCAGCTTCCTGCAGACCACCAATGTCGGCGAAAGTCAGGTGCATATCCGCGGTGTCATCCAGCCGCGCGACAGCGAGCCGCCCTTCGCCTATGTGCTGGATGGGGTGCTGGTGCCCAACCCCAATGCTTTCAACCAGGATATGGTGGATATCGCGCAGATTGAGGTGATCAAGGGCCCGCTGGGCTCCATCTATGGTCGCAACGCCATCGGCGGCGCCATCCTGGTCACCACCAAGAAGCCGGGGAACGAGCCGGAAGGCGAAATCCGCGCCGGCTATGAATTCAATGGCAATGAATACAAGGTCACCGGCTTTGTCGGCGGCCCGATCATTGAGAATAAGCTGTTTGCCCGTATCACCGCTGCCTACAAGGACCGCGAGGGCTATTTCGAAAACATCACCCTGCACAAGAAGGAGGATAGCTTCTCCGAAGGACAGGTACGCGGCCGGCTGATCTATAAGGCGACGGAGGATATCGAGGTCGATCTGTCGGTCGGCTATGCCAAGGTCCATGGCTATGCCTTCAATTTCAACAACCAGACGGCGGGCACGCCGGGCTTCACCAAGGGTGTCGATATCAAGGACACCTCCATCCCCTATGTGGGCAATGTCGACAGCTTCAATCATCAGAAGCGGCTGGATTTTGCCGGCAAGGTGGATTGGAACAGCGAGGCCGGCACCCTGACCTTCACCGCCGCCTACCATGACCTGAAAGAGAATATGGGCGGTGAAGGGGCGGTCGATCTGGCCCTGTTCGGTGCCCCGTTCCCCAACGCGCCCAAGCCGACGGATTTCTTCACCAACCCGGCGCTATATGAGGGCTATGGCCCCACCCCGCGCGACGGCACGCAATATCAGGAGCGCAATCAGGATGACACATCCTTTGAACTGCGCTTCACCTCCCCCGGAGAAGACCGGCTGCGCTATATTGCCGGCGCTTATTACATCAAGTTCAACCGCGAAGTCGTGCTGAACCGGGGCAATGATCTGGGCCAGGGCGTCATCGTGCCGGCACCGCTGGGCGGGCCGGCAAATCCGGTGGTGGCCGTCACTTGGACCGACAATGCCAACGATGCCTGGGCCCTGTTCGGCCAGCTTGCCTATGATATCGTGCCGGATGTGGAAGCGTCGGTCGCGCTGCGCTACGACAAGGAGAATCGGGAGACGACGAACCTGACCCCGGCCGCCTTCTCCCCCATCCCCAATGTGCAGGGGCTGGTGCGCAAGGAGAGCTTCAACGACCTGCAGCCGCGCATCTCCCTGCGCTGGAACGCTTCGGAGCAGGTCTCCCTCTATGCCACCTGGGGGGAGGGCTTCCGCTCGGGCGGTTTCAATCCGCTGGGCAGCCGCTTCAACATCATCAATATCGATGGTGTCACCAACACCACGGTGCAGGACCAGTTCAACAAGGAGACGTCTTCATCCTATGAGGCGGGCGTGAAGACCCGCCTGTTCGATGGCCGCGTCACCTTCAACGTGGCGGCCTTCACCACCAAGGTGGAAAATGCCCATTATTTCCAGTTCTTCCCCTTCTCCCTGTCGCGCGTGATCTCCATCGTTGATCGCAACGACATCAAGGGGTTCGAGATGGATGGCGTGGTGCGGGTGGCCGACGGGTTGGACCTGTTCGGCGGCTTTGGCTATCTGCATAGCGAGATCAAGGAGAATAAGGAGCTGCCGCAGACGGTGGGCAACCGTTTCCCCTTCACCGCCAAATATGACGTCATCCTGGGCAGCCAGTACAGCAAGCCGATTGGCGATGGCTTCGACCTGTCGGCCCGCGTGGAATATAACCGCACCGGCCCGATGTATTTCGACACGCTGAACACGCCGGGCACGGAGCGGCCGGCGCTGGATCTGGTGAATGTCCGATTGGGCGTGGAGAATGAGACCTGGGGCATCAACCTGTTCGCCCGCAACCTGTTCGACAAGCGCTACAATGCCGATGGCGTGGTGCTGGTGGTGCCCAACACCACCACCTTCAACTTCGTCACCAAGGGCCTGCCCCGCACCTGGGGCCTGGAGCTGAAGGCGAAGTTCTGAGGGTGAGTGATACAGCGGGGCCGGGAGATATCCCGGCCCCGCTGCTGCTTTCAGCGCGAGGTCACGCAGATGCGGTCGCGGCACTGCACGGTGACGGCCACTTCCTTGCCATCGCTGGTCTTCTGGCCGGTACAGACAATCTTATAGAGTGTTTCCGACAGCCGGCCATTGACGCGCTTCAGCACCTCCACCTTACCCGGCTTGCAATTGGCATCCAGCGCCGCCGCCTTGGCCTCGGCCTGCTGGGCCAGGGCAGGGGCGGGCAGGCTGGCCAACAGGGCCAGGGCGATCATGGGTGCGTGCAAGGGGCGGAACATGGGGCGAGCCTGATTGCGGCAGAACAGGCCCCATCCTATGCCCTTGTCCGCTGACGGGAAAGCCCGTCAGCCCAGATAACCGCTCAAGGCCGTTTGCAGCTTTTCTTCCCGTGCCTGCAATTCCGGGGTCATGGCAGGGCCGAAATCCTCGGCCGTGAAGATGCGGCGGATTTCGATTTCCGCCTGCTGGCTGGTGGGGTTGGGGCAGCGCTTCACCCATTCCACCGCCTCTTCCAGGCTGTTCGTCTCAAAAATCCAGAAGCCGGCAATCAGATGGGCCGGATCGTCCGCGAACGGTCCCGACTTTGCCTGGCGGTCAGCGCCATCGAAACGTACCCGCGCCCCGGCGCTGGTCGGGTGCAGCCCTTCGCCGCCCGCCAGCACGCCGGCCTGCAGCAATTCCTCATTGTAAGCGGTCATGGCGCTCAGCAGTTCGGTGTCCGGCATCTCCCCGGCTTCGGTGGCGCGGGTGGCCTTCAGCAGGATCATGAACTTCATCGGTGGCGTCTCCGTTCAGGATGGTTGTGCCTGAAAGACGTGGGCACCTGTTCCCTGCCGACAGGGGGCCGAAAATTTTTCCAAAAAGAAACCCCCGCCGGCGGACCGGCGGGGGTTCCCAAACGCTCTCTGCTGGCTGCCGGCCCTGTTGCCAGGGCCGGCAAGCGCATCAGACGCTGTAGTACATCTTGTATTCGATCGGGTGCGGCGAGGTTTCGAACGCCAGCACTTCTTCCATCTTCAGCTCGATGAAAGCGTCGATCATGTCGTCGGTGAAGACGTCGCCCTTCTTCAGGAACTCGCGGTCCGCGTTCAGGCTTTCCAGCGCTTCGCGCAGGCTGCGGCAAACGGTCGGGATTTCCTTCAGTTCTTCCGGCGGCAGATCGTACAGGTTCTTGTCCATCGCCTCGCCCGGATGGATCTTGTTCTGGATACCATCCAGACCGGCCATCAGCATGGCGGCGAAGGCCAGGTACGGGTTCGCACCCGGATCGGGGAAGCGGACCTCGACGCGCTTGCCCTTCGGGCTGGACACGTGCGGGATACGGCAAGAAGCCGAACGGTTGCGGCTGGAGTAAGCCAGCAGCACCGGGGCTTCATAGCCCGGGACCAGACGCTTGTAGCTGTTGGTCAGCGGGTTGGTGAAGGCGTTCAGGGCACGGGCGTGCTTGATGATACCGCCGATATAGAACAGGGCGGTTTCCGACAGGTCGGCATAGCCATTGCCGGCGAACAGCGGCTTGCCGTCCTTCCAGATGGACTGGTGGCAATGCATACCCGAGCCATTGTCGCCGAACACCGGCTTCGGCATGAAGGTCGCGGTCTTGCCGTACTGGTGCGCAACATTGTGCACCACATACTTAAACAGCTGCATCCCGTCGGCCATCTTGACCAGGGTGCCGAACTTCACGCCCAGCTCGTGCTGGGAAGCGGCCACCTCGTGGTGGTGCTTTTCGACTTCCACACCCATCTCGCCCAGAACGGTCAGCATCTCGGCGCGCAGATCCTGGGCGCTGTCGATCGGGGCCACCGGGAAGTAACCGCCCTTGACGCCCGGACGGTGGCCCATATTGCCACCCTCGTAGGCCTTGCCGGAGGTGTAGGGGCCTTCTTCGCTGTCGAACTCGTAGAACACCTTGTTCATCGAGACTTCGAACTTCACGTCGTCGAACACGAAGAACTCAGCTTCCGGACCGAAATAGGCCACGTCGCCGATACCGGCCGAGGCCATGTACTTTTCAGCGGCCTTGGCGATGGAGCGCGGGTCGCGCTTGTAGGGCTGGCCGGTCGACGGCTCCAGCACGTCGCACAGCACGGTCAGCAGCGGCTGGGCCGAGAACGGGTCCATGACGGCGGTGGACAGGTCGGGCATCAGGGTCATGTCCGACTCGTTGATGGCCTTCCAGCCAGCAATGGACGACCCGTCGAACATCACGCCGTCGGTCAGCAGATCCTCGTCCACGGTGGACAGGTGCTGGGAAACGTGATGGACCTTCCCCTTGATATCGGTGAAGCGGAAATCGACATACTTGACGTCGTTTTCCTTGATCAGGTCGAAGAACTTGGCCAAATCAGACATAGCCTCTGCTTCCGTGGTTTGAGGTTTGTCGCTGTCGCTGCGAGGCGGTGGTTGAGGCCGCTTCAAGATGAAGGGCGTTACCGCAACCCCCGCCGGTTTGAAAGATAATTTTCAAGGACTCCCAGAGGTGGCCCTGAAAATTGCCGCCTTGGCCATCTGGCGGGTGAACTGCCCGCCGGGGCAATGCGGCACGAAGCCTCAGATGGCGTCGGAACCGCGTTCGCCGGTGCGGATGCGGATCACCTCTTCCACCGGGGTGACGAAAATCTTGCCATCGCCAATACGGCCGGTATGGGCGGCCTGCTGGATCGCCTCAATCGCGCGGTCGACAAGGCTGTCGTCCATCACGATCTCGATCTTCACCTTGGGCAGGAAATCCACAACATATTCGGCGCCACGATACAGCTCCGTATGGCCCTTCTGGCGACCGAAGCCCTTGGCTTCGGTGACGGTGATGCCCTTGATGCCAACATCATGCAGGGCCTCTTTCACCTCATCCAGCTTGAAGGGCTTGATGATGGCTTCGATTTTCTTCATCGCGTCCCACCGCTCCAAATTTCGGCGCCGACCAGTCCGTTTCCGGTTGCCGGCCAGCGCGTCTGACCATGTAAGCACATGCCGTGCCAGTTGCCCATCCCGTTGGGATCAGAGGATTTCACCATGCCATCTCTTAATGATTGCCTCATTTTTAATCTTGATGTGGCCTAATTTTTGACCCTTGGGATTAAATGATGTGCATATGGGCGTTGTATCGCTTCCAAATACCGATCTGCTGCATGATATAGCGGCGTTTTCGTCCCTGCCAAAAAAGTCAAAAAAAGTTTGAACCAGTGCTTGACGCCGGAACGGCAGCTGGTGCATATAGCGGCTCCCGGCGGCGGTGGTAGCTCAGTTGGTAGAGCTCTCGGTTGTGGTCCGAGTGGTCGCGGGTTCGAGTCCCGTCCATCGCCCCAGTCCTCTCCTGCAGAGGATACACGTTGAAGGCGCCCGGCGAAAGCCGCAGGCGCCTTTACGTTTTCTGGCCCGCCGGCGCATCATGGTCCGGTATCCCCGTGCCAGAGGTTCGATCATGGAACCGGAATCCCCCATCCTGCTGACCATCAACCAGATGTATGCCGCCGATCAGGCGGCCATGGCCGCCGGCATTCCCGGCCCCCGTCTGATGGCGGCGGCCGGCGCGGCGGTGGCGTCGGCTGTGCAAACGCTGGCGGGAGAGGGCGCGCGGCCGCGCGTGCTGGCCCTGTGCGGCCCCGGCAATAATGGCGGTGATGGTTTCGTGGCGGCGGGCCTGCTGGCGGCGGCTGGCTGGCCGGTGCATGTTGCCCTGCTGGGGGAACGCGGGGCCTTGGCGGGCGATGCCGCCTGGGCGGCGGCGCAATGGCCGGGCGCGGTGGAGCCTGCGACTCCGGCCCTGCTGGCTAATGCCGATATTGTCATCGATGCGCTGTTCGGCGCCGGGCTGCGCCGGCCGCTGGAAGGGGCGGCGCTGGGCCTGGTGCAGGCCCTGGCAGCAAGCGGCCTACCGGTGGTGGCGGTGGATGTGCCCAGCGGGGTGAATGGCGATACCGGGCAGGTGATGGGGGCGGCGGCCCCGGCCCAGGTGACCGTGACCTTTTTCCGCCGCAAGCCGGGCCACCTGTTGCTGCCGGGCCGGCAGCTCTGTGGCCATCTCGCGCTGGCAGATATTGGCATCCCGTCCAGCGTGCTGGGGCAGATCGCGCCGACTCTGTTCGCCAACGATCCGGCGCTCTGGCGAGCCCAATATCCCTGGCCGCGCCTGGACGGGCATAAATATGCCCGCGGCCATCTGCTGCTGCTGGGTGGGGCGGTGATGACCGGTGCGGCGCGTTTGGCCGCCCGTGCCGCGCTGCGGGTGGGGGCGGGGTTGGTGACGCTGGCCTGCGATCCATCTGCAGCCCTTATATATAGTCTGTCGCAGGCCAGTTTGATCGTTGCGCCCCTGGACTCGCTGGACGGTTTTACCGCCCTGCTGGCGGACCCTCGCCGCAATGCCCTGCTGTTGGGGCCAGGCGCGGGAACGACGGGGGAGGCGGCGGCATTGCTGCGGGCCGCCACCCTGGCGGCGCTGGGCGCTGGCCGGGCCGGGGTGCTGGATGCCGATATTTTCAGCATTTTCGCCGGCGACTTGTCCCCCCTTCAGCAAGCGGGCCTTAACGAACATTGGGTGCTGACCCCGCACGAAGGGGAGTTTCAGCGCCTGTTCGGCCAAATTGCCGGCAGTCGGCTGGCACGTGCCCAGGAGGCCGCGCGTCGCAGCGGGGCGGTGGTGCTGTTGAAGGGGGCCGATACGGTGATCGCCGCCCCCGATGGCCGGGCCGCCATCAACCATAATGCCCCGCCCGATCTGGCCACGGCCGGCAGCGGTGATGTGTTGTCGGGCCTGATTGCCGGCTTGCTGGCCCAGGGGATGCCCGCCTTCGAGGCGGCCTGTGTCGGGGCCTGGCTGCATGGCGAGTCGGGCCGGGTCGCCGGCCCTGGCTTGATCGCCGATGACCTGCCTGAAGCCCTGCGGCCGGTGCTGGCGGCCCTGCGCCGGGGCTTCGAGTCGGCACCTGCCGGCTGATACCGGGGCTGCCGTTGGATGAACAGACCCTCCGCCCCTGTGGCATCGCCTGGTCTGTTCATGTTCCAAAATGGTTACGCGACCCGACGCCAAGCAGAATCTAGCTTCCCCGAGACGAATTTTCTGGCCCCGCACCCCCGATCCCTTTGCCTTTAAAATCAAATTTAAATTGCTGGGAATAAAATCGGGTTTCGGTGGGTCGGTTTCTTGCGAGGGCAATGTTAATGCGTTAGCCTTCGTGACGGGTCGGTTGGTGCCACTTTGGGCGGCGTTCCGGGGGAAAAGGTTACCTCGGTCGGTCACCCTTCAACCTCTTGCGAGTGGGGGAGCGTGGAGATGGGCGTGTCGTTCTTCAGGCGGTCGAAACAGGCGGCGGCACCAGTGCCTGGCGCCGTTTACCGGCGGGTGATTTTCAATACGGTGGAAACGGCCCAGGTGGTTGCCGTGACGGAGGAGGGGTTTCCCTTGCCCCATGTCCGCTATATCGCCCGCAACGACATAATGGATGGCCCCGACCGGGGGCATCCGGCCCGGAATATCCGCATCCTGTCGGTGGATAGTTTCAACCGCCTGTACGGTCTGCCGCAGGCCGGCTGATTACTTGGCGGAAGGTCAGGATGTAAGGGGGGCGTGTCTGCCCCCCTTTTGCTTTTCGATCCTGTGCCGAGCAAGGCATGGGCCGGCGTTGCCGCTTTCATGCCATTGCATGACTTGGAAAGCAGATGCGGCGCTGGTCTGCGCCAGCCCCATTGCTCTTGCCGCTCGGCTTTGCGGAATCGCGCTTGGCGCGGCTGTTTTCCCTTGCTATACGGTGCGCTCCCGCGGGCAGGCTTCGGTCTGCCCGTGCGTGCGGGCGTGGCGGAATGGTAGACGCGCCGGATTTAGGTTCCGGTGTCGAAAGACGTGGGGGTTCAAGTCCCTTCGCCCGCACCACAATTTGTTGTTTTGACCCGCAACCCACCGCGGTGGCGCCGATCCATGGGCGTATCCGCGGGAGCTTCGGTCCGATCCACCGGGCCCGAGGCGACCAGCAAAGACAGGCATTTCGTCCCATGCAGATCACCGAGACCAGCGCTGAAGGCCTCCGCCGCGACTATAAGGTCGTCATCACGGCCCAGGACATCGAATCGCGGGTGCAGACCCAGCTGATCCAAGTCGGCAAGACCGTGAAGATGCCCGGCTTCCGCCCCGGCAAGGTGCCGATGCCGATCCTGAAGCAGCGCTATGGCATGTCGGTCATGGGCGAGGTGCTGGAAGCGGCTGTCCAGGAATCGGTGGACAAGCTGGTCGCCGACAACAGCCTGCGCCCGGCCCTGCAGCCGAACGTGAAGGCCGTGGAGCCGTTCGCCGAGGGCAAGGATTTCACCCTGGACGTCTCCGTTGAGCTGCTGCCGGAATTCGAGCCGGCCGACCTGTCCGGCGTTGAGATCGAGAAGCCCGTCGCCGCTGTGGCCGACGAAGCCGTGACCGAGAGCCTGGAGCGTCTGGCCAAGGCTCGCCGCACCACCGAGAAGGTGGAAGATGATCGCGCCGCCGTCACCGGCGACATCCTGCTGATCGATTTCGACGGTTCCGTCGATGGCGAGAAGCGCCCCGGCATGAAGGGCGAAGGCCATGAGCTGGAGCTGGGCTCCAACTCCTTCATCCCCGGCTTCGAGGACCAGCTGGTCGGCACCAAGGCCGGCAGCGATGTCACCGTGAAGGTGACCTTCCCGACCGAATACCATGCCGCCGAACTGGCCGGTAAGGACGCCGTGTTCGAGGTAAAGGTGCATGAGATTCGCGCCGCCAAGGATGCGGAGCTGAATGACGATCTGGCCAAGACCTTCGGCTTTGACGATCTGGAAGGCCTGCGGACGGCCATTTCCGAGCGCATCGGCGAGGAATATGCCGCCACGTCCCGCCTGCGCGCCAAGCGCACCCTGCTGGACAAGCTGGCCGAGCTGCACAGCTTCGAGGTTCCGGCCGGCATGGTCGAGATCGAATTCGAGCAGATCTGGAAGCGCCTGCAGGACGAGCTGGCCAATGGCGAAGCCGAGGCTGAGGACAAGGATAAGGACGAAGAGGCCCTGAAGGCCGAATACCGCGACATCGCGGTGCGTCGCGTCCGTCTGGGCCTGCTGCTGTCGGAAATCGGCCGTCGCAACAATGTGACCGTCAGCCGTGAAGAGCTGAACAAGGCCATGATCGACGAGGTTCGTCGCTATCCGGGCCAGGAACAGCAGGTGTTCGAGTTCTTCCGCAAGAACCCCCAGGCTGTCGAAAGCCTGCGCGCGCCGATTTATGAAGACAAGGTTGTCGACTTCATCCTCGGAAGCGTTAAGGTGAACGAAGTGACCGTGTCGGTTGACGAGCTGATGCGCGATCCGGACGATGAAGAAGAGGGTGCGGCTGCCGCCTGATCGGCATTCCCCCTTTGAATTAAACCGTGGGGGTCTATATAGGGCTCCCACGGTACATGGCGAGGAACAAGGCAGGAATCATGATCGATCCGCAGATGAACGCGCTGGTTCCGATGGTGGTCGAGCAGACCAATCGGGGTGAACGCGCCTACGACATCTATTCCCGCCTCCTGAAGGAGCGGATCATTTTCCTGGTTGGCGGCGTCAATGACGCGGTCTCCAGCCTGATCTGCGCCCAGCTGCTGTTCCTTGAGGCGGAGAATCCTGACAAGGAAATCTCCTTCTATATCAATTCCCCCGGTGGCTATGTCACGGCTGGCCTCGCCATCTATGACACCATGCAGTATATCCGCTGCCCGGTGCAGACCATCTGCATGGGTCAGGCGGCCAGCATGGGCGCCTTGCTGCTGGCGGGTGGCGCCAAGGGCAAGCGTTTTGCCCTGCCCAACAGCCGAATCATGATCCACCAGCCTTCGGGCGGGGCCCAGGGTCAGGCGGCCGATATCGAGATCCAGGCCCAGGAAATCCTGCGGATGCGCCAGCGTCTGAACGAGATTTTCCAGGATCATACCGGCCAAGCGCTGGATGTGATTGAAAAGGCCGTGGAACGTGACAATTTCATGAGCCCGGACGAAGCCAAGGCTTTCGGCTTGATTGATCAGGTAATTTCCGATCGTCCCACCAGCTTTGGCCGGGGGGCGTGATCATCTGATCAGCTGAACGGGGGCGGCAGCGAACAAGTATATATTGATCCTGTCGCTTTACGTGTTGTTGAATAGGCGGGCAGGGCGGTGCGCCCGGTTCCGTCAGTCGGTTCAAGGGCGCGCGCAAGGTGTTGGTATCGGTCCCCAGGGACGGCCACCAACACTGTTGTAACCGCCCGGTTTGAAGTGGATGCCCCAACGGGTATCCGGGTGCGGGGGCCAGGGCCATGCCGGGCCAGGGACCACGCGCTATCCGGTGATGTACGGAGCCCATATGACCAAGTCGACCGGCGGCGACAGCAAGAATACCCTCTACTGTTCTTTCTGCGGAAAGAGCCAGCACGAGGTGCGCAAGCTCATTGCCGGCCCCACCGTGTTCATCTGCGATGAATGCGTCGAGCTGTGCATGGATATCATCCGCGAGGAAAACAAGACCACGCTGGTGAAGTCCCGCGACGGGGTTCCGTCCCCGCGCGATATCAGCACGGTGCTGGATGACTATGTCATCGGACAGGAACATGCCAAGCGCGTGCTGTCCGTGGCGGTGCATAACCATTACAAGCGGCTGGCCCACGGTGCGAAGCACAATGACGTGGAACTGGCCAAGTCCAACATCCTGCTGGTCGGGCCGACCGGTTCGGGCAAGACGCTGCTGGCGCAGACCCTGGCCCGCATCATCGACGTGCCCTTCACCATGGCCGATGCCACCACACTGACCGAAGCCGGTTATGTGGGTGAGGATGTCGAGAACATCATCCTGAAGCTGCTCCAGTCCGCTGATTATAATGTCGAGCGGGCGCAGCGCGGCATCGTCTATATCGACGAGGTCGATAAGATCAGCCGCAAGTCCGATAACCCGTCGATCACCCGCGACGTGTCGGGCGAAGGCGTGCAGCAGGCGCTGCTGAAGATCATGGAAGGCACCGTTGCCTCCGTGCCGCCGCAGGGCGGGCGCAAGCATCCGCAGCAGGAATTCCTGCAGGTGGACACGACCAACATCCTGTTCATCTGCGGTGGCGCCTTTGCCGGCCTGGAAAAGATCATTGCCGCCCGCGGCAAAGGCACGTCCATCGGTTTTGGTGCCGATGTGCGCGGCCCGGATGAACGCCGCACCGGCGACATCCTGCGCGAGGTGGAGCCGGAAGATCTGCTGAAATTCGGTCTGATCCCCGAATTTGTCGGCCGTCTGCCCGTGCTGGCCACCCTGCATGACCTGGACGAGTCGGCGCTGATCGAAATCCTCTCCAAGCCGAAGAATGCGCTGGTGAAGCAGTATCAGCGCTTGTTCGAGATGGAGGATGTGAAGCTGACGGTGCATGAAGATGCGCTGCGCTCCATTTCCCGCAAGGCGATTGAGCGCAAGACCGGTGCCCGTGGTCTGCGCTCCATCATGGAAACCATTCTGCTGGACCCGATGTATGATCTGCCCGGCCTGCAGGGCGTGGAAGAGATCGTCATCAACAAGGAAGTGGTGGAGGGCCGCGCCAAGCCGCTCTACATCTATTCCGACCGTCGCAGCGAGGCGGCGCCGGGGGCGTAACACCCCTGTTGTTCCATGGCTATCGTTGAAAACCCCACCGGCGCCGGCAGGTGGGGTTTTTCTATATTAATTTCCCTCATGCGCCGGGCGGGCGCATCCGCGCCCTTGGCTTACGCCGCTACCAAGCGGCGGGCCGGCAGTCGCCGGCCTCCAATCCGCCAAGGGTCAAACCCTCGGCGGATCGGTATCAGACCGATCAAAAGAAGAGGCCATCACCGGGCGCCCGGTGATGGCCTTATCAGTTTGGGGTGTTGAACTGCCGGTGCGCCCGAGAACAGGAAGGCGGGACCGGCAGGTCTTCCCGGCTGCGGGCTCAGCTTGCCGGGCAGACGGCGTTGGTCGGGTCGGCCTCCAGCTTCACATCGGTGAAGGTAAGGCCGAGCGTCGACGAACTGGTCAGGATCAGCGGCGCTTCCACCCGGTCCATCTTGGCGCCGGCCCCGGCGAAGCATTTCAGGGGAATCTTCAGGGTGGAAAAGCTGCCAACCGGCGCCTTGCGCAACAGGTCAGTCACGTCCAGCGTCCCGGCACAGTCAGTGCCACAACCCACCGCCATCTGCACCTTGCCGCCGGGGGCCTGATCCACCCGGTAGCGGACGGACAGGGTAACGTCGCCGTTTGACTGGCGGGAGAGATCGACGGCACGACCGGAAATCGCCAGACTGCCGGCGGCCTTGCCGGACCAGATGAGCTGTTTGGCATCTTCCTGGGCCGCCACATCGACGGAGCGCAGTGACAGCACGGAACCGGGACTGGCCGCTGTGGTGGTGGTGACGCGCAGTTCGCCCTGCGCATCGCGCAGGCCCAGCGACCAGGGGGCGGCGGCCCGGCCGGCGCGGAAATAGATGCCAGCATTCTGCCGCGCCCCGGCCGGCACGCCCGATTCTTCCGGCAGGGTGCCAACCTTGCTCTTGTCCTGATAGGTCAGGCCATAGCCATAGGCGAAGAGCGGGTTGTAATCCTTGTCCCCCCGGTTCAGCGGTGTCTGCACCGCCGTGCGCGGCCAGGAGAAGGAGAGCTTGCCGTTGAAATCATGGCGAATCTTGCCATCTGCCCCTTTGAACAGCACATCGGCGATACCCCCGCCCTCCGTCCCCGGCAGCCAGGCGGCAACGAACGCGTCTGACGCGTTCAGTTCCGGATTGACCCACAGCGGCCGACCGGAGAGGAAGACCGCCACCACGGGAATGCCCTGGGCGCGCAGCTTCTTCAGCAGGGCCAGATCCGTCTTTTCGTCCGGCTGATATTCCAGGGTTTCCACATCGCCCTGGAACTCGGCATAGGGTTCCTCGCCAAAGACGACGATGGCAACATCCGGCTTGGCGTTGAAATGGCCGGCCTTGTCATAATCGACCGTGCCGCCGGCGGCCGACACGGCCGCCTTGATACCGGCCAGGATGGAGGTGGCGCCGGGGAACTCGTCATTGCGATTGCCCGTCCCCTGCCAGGAGATGGTCCAGCCGCCGGATTGCTTGCCGATATTATCGGCGCCATCGCCGGCCACCAGCACCCGCGCCTTCGGCGACAGCGGTAGCACGCCGGCATCATTCTTCAACAGCACCAGCGACTTACGCACCGCCTCCCGCCCCACGGCGCGATGTTCCGGGCTGCCCAGCGTGCTGAGCGCCGGCAGGCCCGGCCGGTCCTTCGGCGCCGGCTTCTCAAACAAGCCCGACAGCAGCTTCACCCGCAGGATGCGGCGCACCGCATCATCCAGCCGGGCCATGGGGATGGTGCCATCCTTTGCCTGGGCCAGCGTATTTTCATAAAGCTGCTTCCAGCCATCGGCGGCCATAAACATGTCCAGCCCGGCATTGATGGCGGTGGGGCAATTCACCTTGGTGCAGCCGGGCACCTGATCATGCGCGTTCCAATCGCCGACGATGAAGCCGTTGAAGCCCATCCGGCTTTTCAGCACATCGGTCAACAGGGCCTTGTTGCCATGATGCTTGATACCCTGCCAGCTGCTGAAACTGGCCATCACCGTCAGCACGCCGGCATCAATGGCCGGCGGATAGCCGGCATTATGGATGCGGATCAGCTCCTCTTCACTGGCCAGGGCATTGCCCTGGTCGCGGCCCTTATCCGTGCCGCCATCGGCCAGGAAATGCTTGGCGCTGGCGACAATGCGGCCGGGGGCCATGAAATCCTTGCTGCCGGCCTTGCCCTGTACGCCTTCGACGATGGCGCTGGAATAGGCGGCGACGATCTCCGGATCTTCCGAGAACCCTTCATAAGAGCGGCCCCAGCGGTCGTCCCGCACCACTGAAAGGGCCGGGGCAAAGGTCCAGTCAATCCCCGTGGCGGCCATTTCCACGGCTGTTACGGCACCGATCCGGCGCAGCAGGTCAGGATCGTGGGCGGCCCCCAACCCGATATTATGCGGGAAAATGGTGGCCGCCCCGATATTGCCATGGCCATGCACGGCATCCACCCCGAACAGGACGGGAATGGGTGTGTGGCCCGGCCGCTTCTCCAGCGAGATGCGATAGAACTGATCCGCCAGATCAAGCCAGGCCTGCGGCGGGGCGCGATCATCCCCGCCGGGGCCGGAATTGCCCCCCGCCAGCACGGAGCCTAACGGGTATTTGCGCAAATCCGCCGGGGTGATGCTGCCAATATCGCCCTGGATGACCTGGCCCACCTTTTCTTCCAGGGACAGTTGCTTCAGCAATGCTTCCACCCGCGCCTCAATCGCCGGGTCGATCAGCCGCTGATGCGCCGGTGCCGGCCATTTTTCCGGATGCAACTGGGCGGCTGTCGGCGCCGTTTCCTGGGCCATGGCCGGGAAACCCGACACCATGCCGGTCAGGGCCAGGGCGCTGACCATGCCAAAGGCGGCCGCGCATCTCGCATAGGTGTTTTTCACCGGTAATCCTCCCCTGGCGACGGATCAAGGCCGCATCGGCGCGGGTGGCGCGCGCGGTCATTGTCTTCGCCCTTCTTCGTGACAGCGTTGTCAGGTTATGCCTGCGACAAAACCACCCTGTCAATGCTGATTCCGGGGCAAAATCATCGGTCCTTGGCGGCTTTCGCGTTGCAAAATATGCTGCAACGCGAAAGGGTGCAGCAAAGTTGCATCGGTCCAATTTATTGCCAATCGCTGGAAGGTATATATTAACCTATTGATAATAAATGATCACATGCGTGAGTCGGCGCATGATGTTGTAGGAATTATGAAAATTGAAACCGTAAAAATAGACAGCGCTGTCATTTTCCGTTGACGACAGCCGCTCTCTGTCGCCTGAATAGGGCTGCGCGGCTTGGGTGAGCTGCGACCAAACACCAACAGCAATAAATCCCTGGGAGGGAGAGATGCCTTTCAAAAACAGGCTCGGGCTCTACCTGCATTCCGTCGCCGCTGTCGCGCTGCTGGCCAGTCCGGCCGCCATGGGCCAGGCCGCCCCGGCGGCGGCCGATAGCGCGCAGCAGATGGACGAGATCATTGTTACCGGTTTCCGGGCGTCGCTGGCCAGCGCGCTGCAGACGAAACGAAGCGCCAATGAAATCATCGAATCCATCACCGCAGAGGATATGGGCAAGTTCCCCGACCAGAATATCGCGGAAAGCCTGCAGCGCCTGTCGGGCGTGCAGATCGATCGTGACAATGGCCAGGGCACCAAGGTCCGTATCCGTGGTCTGGACCAGAATGTCACCCTGCTGAATGACGAAATTTTCCTGACCGGCCTGGAGGTTTTCACCCTGGGCGAAGGCCAGAACCGCAATACCGACAGCCTGGAAGGCGTGCCATCGGAACTGCTGGGCGGGGTGGATGTCTATAAATCCCCCAATGCCAAGCTGCTGGAAGGTGGCCTGGGCGGTATCATCAACCTGAAGACCCGTAATCCGCTGGCACTGGATGAGGGCATCACGGCGGCCGGCAACGTCCGCATGGCCAAGTCCGGTGGTGCCGACGGCGGATGGAAGCCGCTGGGGGCGGTGGCCGTCGGCTACAATTGGGGCGACAAGGCCGCCCTGATCGGCACCTTCTCCTATGACAAGCAGAATACCCAGACCGACGTGCTGGGCGGGCAGAATCGCGGCAACTGGCGTTTTGCCGAACGCGGCGACAAGGCCACCGTCAAGACCAACTATTACGCCCCGGAATATCGCTACGCCACGGATCGTGACCAGACGCGGGAGCGTATTGGCGGATCGCTGAGCGGTGCCATCGTGCTCAATGACAGCTTGGAACTGTCGGGCGACTGGTTCCATTCGGAATCTGATATTCTGACCTCCGAGGCGTCGCTGAAATTCCCCTTCACGGTGGAAAGCCCCGGCCTGGATACGACCAAGCCCTATACGATTGACAGTAATGGCGTGCTGATCAACGGCACCCTGATTGCCAATTCCGCGGAAGCCATTTCCTATGTGCAGAATTCCAGTGTCGATGCCGATAATTTCGGCCTGAAGCTGAAATATGATGGCGGCGGGAACTTCCGTGGCTCCCTGCGCGGGGCCTATGCCACGGCGGAGCTGCACAGCGACAGCGCCAATAATGATGTGCGCTATACCAAGTACAATGTGCCGACGGCCGACCCGACCAGCCCCACCGGTTACAGCCATCAGGCGGCCAACCCGGCGGCACCGGCCAATTACCTGTTCACCTATAATAATGGCAACGGCAAGCTGCCCAGCTTCGCCCTGGCCAGCACGCCGGATCTTTATACCAACCCGGCCTATGGCTATTTCAAATCGCACTGGGTGTTTGGCGATCGTGCCGATCTGGAGAATTACTCGCTGCGGGCCGATGGCGAATATGATCCGGAATTCATTGCTGCCGGCAATGTTCATCTCTCCGCGGGCTACCGCTTCGCCTCACGCGATGTGGATTATGTCCGGGGTCGCTATCTCGCCGATTATTCCGGCAAGGGCGAGCTGGATGGCACCAAGTTCGGGCAGAAATGGACGCCCTATGGCTATTTCCAAGATGGTGCCATCGGCTTCAAATCCTGCGAACTGCCCAAGGGGACGCCGGGGATTCCGGCCAAGTGCGATAACCGCTTCGGCAATTCGCCGCCGCTGATCACGCCGTTCCAGACCTTTACCGGCGCCAGTGGCCGGCTGGAGACGATCAATAATTTCTTCTCGTCGGGCAATGTGGCGGGGGGCAAGATCCTGGTGCAGGATCGCAGCCAGATGAAGGATGGTCAGGCCTGGATCCAGGGGCTTTACCCCTCCACGCCGTTCGCCTTCTATGCCGAGCCGCTGGAGAGTTTCCGGGTGAAGGAGGAAACCCATTCCGGCTATCTGATGGCGGATATCGGTGATGCCGGGGACGGCTATCACATCAATGTCGGCGCCCGGCTGATCCACACCAAGCTGACCGTTTATCAGAACCGTGCCACCGATCCCGACCCGGTTTATCTGGGCACGGATAGCTGGAACGGGGTGCTGCGTGACAGTGAAACCATCGCCAATGAACGTTCCTACACCGATGTTCTGCCCAGCCTGAACATGGTGTTCGATCTGGATGAGGGACAGAAGGTGCGCTTCGCGGCGGGACGTGTGGTGGCCCGCCAGAACCTGTTTGATCTGGGGCGCGGTTTCCGCGTGGACTTCACCCGTAACCCGACCACCAACCTGTTCGAGGCCACCAACGGTTCTTCCGGCAACCCCGATCTCGATCCGTTCCGGGCGTCGCAGTTCGACCTGGGCTATGAATATTATTTCGGTCGCCAGGGTCTGGTGTCGCTGATCGGCTTCTGGAAGGAAGTGGACAGCTTTATTGCCAACGAAACCAAGCCGGAATTCGTCATGGATCAGGCCGGTGGGCGCAACACGCCCATCACCCGCCCGATCAATGGTGAGGGCGGACGGGTTCGGGGTTTTGAGCTGGGTGCTCAATATGCCTTCGATTGGGGCGTTGGCTTCAATGTCAACTATACCTATTCGGACAGCAAATCGCCGATCTTCAATGATTTTGACAAGGGGTTGCCGATCCCCGGCGTGGCCAAGCATGCCTTCAACGCTCAGGTCTATTACGAATATGAGGGGCTGGAAGCGCGGCTTTCCTATACCTGGCGGACCAAATCCTTTGCGGGCAATTTCGGTTTCGGCGATGGGGCGGTCAACCGCACGCTGGGCATCTGGAACCGCGCCTATGGCCAGTTGGATGCCCAGCTCGGCTATCAGGTCACCGAGCAGATCGGGGTGACGCTGGAAGGCATCAACCTGACCAAGGAGGATCAGAGCCAGTATCTGCAATATAAGAACCTGCCCTTCTCCTATGGATCGGGTTCCCGCCGGGTGATGGCGGGGGTACGGTTCAAGCTGTAAACGACAAACGCCAAGTGCGGGCGCCGGGGAAACCCGGCGCCCTTTTTGGTTTTGGCAAGGGGGCGACGCATGATGGTGGCGTCGTTGGCGCGTTGATTTGTCTGGCCGGCCCGCGCGCGGCCTGAGCCGCTAAACAATAAAAGAAAACCCCCGGTATCTGGGTGATGCCGGGGGTGATCAAGGAACGCGATTTTACGCCTTGCCAGGTTCGGCCGGCGTCTCAACGGCGGGCGGCTCGCCATCCGTCATCGTCTTGCGCAGCCGGTGTTCGCCCAGATAGAGCAGGATCGGGGCGGCGATGAAGATGGAAGAGGAGGTGGCCAGCAGCACGCCGAACAGCAGCGCCCAGGCAAATTCCCGCAGTGCCTCCCCGCCGAACAGGGCCAGCGGCAGGATCGACAGGAACAGGGCGATATTGGTGTTGATCGTACGGCTCATCGTTTCATTGATGGACCGGTCGATCAGCTCCCGCAGCGGCATCTTGCGATACAGCCGCAGGTTCTCACGCACGCGGTCATAGACCACGACCTTGTCATTGATGGAGAAGCCCATGATGGCCAGCATGGCGGCAATGGCCGTCAGGTTGAACTGCATCCCCGTCAGGGCGTAGAAGCCGATGGTCTTGGTCACGTCCAGCATCATGGTCACCACAGCACCGATGCCGAACTGCCATTCGAAGCGGATGGTGATGTAGAACAGCATGGCCAGGGCGGCCAGCCCCAGGGCCAGCATCCCGTCATGGAACAGTTCACCGGAGACAGAGGCGCCCACGGCTTCGACGCGGCGCACCTCGGTACCCGGTACATGCTGATTCAGCGCGTCCGTCACCGCCTTGATGGCGGCCTGCTGGTTGGCTTCGGCCCCTTCCTGGCGCTCCAGACGCAGGATGACATCGCGGTCGGTGCCGAAGGATTGCAGGGCCACCGGCCCGACATTCACACCCTCCATCACCTCCCGCAGCTTGGCGAAGTCCGCCGGCTGTTCGGTGCGGATTTCCATCACGATACCGCCGGCAAAATCGATGCCGTAATTCAGGCCGGGCTTGAAGAACATGAAGACAGACAGGGTGGACAGCACCACCGACATGGCCAGACCGACATGGCGGCCCTTCATGAAGGAGATGTTCAGCCCGACCGTCTTCAGCTTGATGGGGCCAAAAACCGGGATGTTCTTGGGCCGGCGGCGCTTGTACCAGATTGCCGTCAGCAGACGCGCCACCAGGGTGGCGGTGAACATGGAGGTGATGATGCCCAGCGAGGTGGTAACGGCAAAGCCCTTCACCGCACCGGTGCCCACGATATAGAGCAGCACCATCTTGATCAGCGTGGTGAGGTTACTGTCGGTGATGGTGGCAAAGGCCTTGGTATAGCCTGCTTCCAGCGCTGACAGCGGCGTCTTGCCCTTGCGCAGTTCTTCCTTGATACGCTCATTGATCAGAATGTTGGCATCCACCGACATGCCAAGCGTCAGCACGATACCGGCAATGCCGGGCAAGGTCAGTGTCGCCTGCAGCATGGCCAAGCAGGCCAACGTCAGGAACAGGTTAAAGATCAAGGCGATATTGGCAAAAATGCCGAACATGCCATAGGTCAGCCACATATAAGCGACCACCAGCACCACACCGACGATGCAGGAGATCAGGCCGGCCTTGATGCTGTCCGCCCCCAGCTCAGGCCCGATGGAGCGTTCTTCCACCACGGTCAGCGGGGCGGGCAGGGCACCGGCGCGCAGCAGCACTGCCAGCTCGGTGGCCGACTGGGCGTTGAAATTGCCGCTGATCTGGCCACGGCCGCCGACGATCGGCTCCCGGATCACCGGGGCGGAGATCACCTTGCCATCCAGCACGATGGCGAACGGCTTGTTCACATTGTTGCGGGTGGTATCGGCGAAGCGGCGGGCGCCCACCTGATCAAAGGTGAAGGAAACCACCCACTGACCGGTCTTCGGGTCGGGGGAGGGCTGGGCGTCGGTCAAGGTGGAGCCATCCACCTCCACCTTCTTGCGCACCAGCATCCGGCCCTCACCGGCCGCACGGTCGCTGTTGGGCAGCCAGTCATAGCCCGGCGGGGCGGCGGAACCCGGCGCCAGCGACCCATCACCCACCAGATGGAAGGTCATCTTGGCGGTCTGGCCCAGCAGGCGTTTGATGCGGCCCGGGTCGGTGACGCCCGGCAGCTGCACCAGCACGCGGGCGGCACCCTGGCGGGCCACGATGGGCTCGTTCACGCCCGTCTCGTCGATACGGCGACGGACAATTTCCAGGGACTGTTCCACCGCCTTGCTGACCCGCTTGGCCAGGGCCTGCGGGCCAAAGGCGAGGCGGACGCGGCCGGTTTCCTGGGTGATGGTGAAATCACCCTGTTCGCCCGGCAGGGTGCCGATGGTCATCGGCTTCAACAGGTCGGCGGCACGGGCGGCATCATTGGCATCAACCAGCCGCACCAGAATGCCATCGCCATCCACCGCCACGCCGCCGATCCGCAGATCGCCGGCGCGCAGCAGGCCGCGTGCCTCATCGGTGGCACCTTCCAGCCGCTCGCGCTTCACCGCCTCGGCATCGACCTCCAGCAGCAGATAGGAACCGCCCTGCAGGTCAAGCCCCAGATTGAAATGCCGCATGGGCAGCCAGGAAGGAATGTTCGCCGGCCCGATCAGGCTGGGAACGGAAAGCAGAACGCCCAGAAGGCAGATCCCGAGGATCAATGCCGTTCGGAGCTTGGAGAAATTCAACATCGGCTGTTATCCCGACAAAGGGGGGATTGCCGCGATACCGCACAGGGGGCCGAACCGATGGTCCGGTCCCTGCGGTGATCGCTTGGGGGAATGATCAGGGAATTCAGGTGTTGGCCGGTGGCGCGCGCGGGTGGCTGCCCCCGGCCAGCCGGCGGCGATGCGCCTGACTTTCCGGCATCTGGGCGCGCCGCGCCGTTCCGCTGATGGTCAGCAGGCCCCAGCCGTCGGGCACCAGACCGGCAGCATGGCCGTCGGCCTGGGTCAGCGCCTTGCCATCCAGCCGGCTCAGCGCCTGCAGAATGGTGGGCTGCGCCGGGGCGGTGAGGATGGCGGCACAGCCGGCACGATCCCCATGGTGACAGACATTGCCGGCATTCTCCGCCGGCTGGCGTGCCGCCGCCGCCCCGCCCATGGCGCCCGCCAGCAGCAGCAATGCCGCCGCCAGCCAATATCGCCAATGGGAAAGGGGAGCCCGCACTGCCATCATCCTGCCATGAAACCAGCGTGCAGCATTACGCCCTGTATCGGCGCGTGGCAAGGCGGATACCGGGGTACAGCCCACGATGCCGACCGTTGGCGTCCTGCATCAGCTGCATGGGTGCCGTTATTTTACCGATCTTGCTGATAATAAGCAGGCTTATAATATGTAAGCCATGACAAGCCAACCCATACCCCTCTCCCTGGGCTCCCTGTTGGGGGAGACGACGCGCTTGATGTGGCGCCGTTTCGACCAACATGCCCGTGCCGCCGGCTCCACCCGGGCGCAATGGTTCGCCATGTTCAAGATCTCCCAAGGGGAGGGCCTGAAACAGGCGGAACTGGCCGAGTTGCTGGAGATCGAGCCGATCACCCTGACCCGCACCATCGACCGCATGGTGGAAGGCGGCTGGGTGGAACGCCGGGCGGACCCAGGGGACCGGCGTGCCCGGCTGCTGTTCCTCACCGACAAGGCGCGCGACGCGGTGGCGGAAATGCGCCTCATCGCCAACGCGATCTATGACGAGGCGTTGGCCGGTTTCAGCCCGGTGGAACGGGAGATGTTGTTGGCACTGCTGATGCGGGTTCGCGGCAATCTATCCAATACAGTGCCGGTCTCCCCGGCTGAGGAAGGCAAGAAATGAGTGATGACAGCACCAAGGCCCCCCGTATGGGCCGTGCGCGCCGCCTGGGTCTGATGCTCTCCCTGCCGCTGCTGCTGGGGGCGGGGGGGCTCTATGTCTGGGCCACGGGCGGGCGCTATATCGGCACCGACAATGCCTATGTGCAGCAGGATATGATTTCCGTCGCGGCGGAAGTCTCCGGCCGCATTGCCGAGGTGAAGGTGGCAGAGAACGCGCATGTGAAGCGTGGCGATCTGCTGTTCCGCATTGATCCGGAGCCCTATCGCATCGCGCTGGCCCAGGCCGATGCCAGCATTGCCGCCGCCCGCCTGCAGGTGGAACAGATGCGCGCCGCCTATTCCCAGGAAAAGGCGACCTTGCAGGAGGCGGAACAGACGCTGGATTATCGCCGGCGGGAATTTGACCGCCAGTCCAAGCTGGCCACCAGCGGCTATGCCGCCCAGTCCCGGCTGGATGAGGTGCGCAATGATCTGCGGATGGCCGAACAGGGGGTCGCCAAGACCCGGCAGGGTGTGGCCGCGGCCCTGGCCGCACTGGGCGGTGACCCGGCAATCGAAACGGACAAGCACCCCTCGGTGATGCTGGCCCTGGCCGCGCGGGAACGGGCCGCCCTGGATCTGGCCCGCACCAGCATCACGGCCCCGGCCGATGGGGTGGTCAGCCAGACTGACCGGCTGCATGTCGGCCAGTTCATGCCGTTGGGCCTGTCCGCCCTCAGCCTGGTGGAAACCGGCCGCACCTATATTGAGGCCAATTACAAGGAAACCGACCTCACCCACATGATCCCCGGCCAGACGGCAACGGTGCGGCTGGATGCCTATCCCGACCGCCCGCTGACGGCGCGGGTGGAAAGTATCGGGGCGGGGACGGGTTCGGAATTCTCCCTGATCCCGGCGCAGAACGCGACCGGCAACTGGGTGAAGGTGGTGCAGCGCGTGCCGGTGCGGCTGGTGCTGGACAAGGCGACGGATATGCCCCTGCGCGCCGGCCTGTCGGTGAATGTGGAGGTCGATACCGGTTACAGCCGTGGCCTGCCCGGCTTGGCAACAGCCCAGGCGGCTGGAAAGTAAACCCTTGGCGGATCGGTCATCATTTCCTTTCCGTAATGAAATGGAGAAGCCATCATGTCGGCTTCGAAACAATCGGTTGAGGTGAAGCATCGCGGGCTGATCACCCTGTCGATCATGCTCGCCACCGTCATGCAGGTGCTGGATACCACCATCGCCAATGTCGCCTTGCCCTCCATGCAGGGCAGCTTGGGCGCGGCACAGGACAGCATCACCTGGGTGCTGACCTCCTATATCGTCGCAGCCGCCATCATGACGCCGGTAACCGGCTGGCTGGCGGACCGGATGGGGTTGAAGACCCTGTTCATCATTTCCGTCGGTGGCTTCGTCCTGTTCTCCATGCTGTGCGGCATTGCCACCAGCCTGGAGGAGATGGTGGTTTTCCGCCTGTTACAGGGCGTGTTCGGTGCCCCCTTGGTGCCCCTGTCCCAGACGGTGCTGTTGAACATCAACCCCAAGGAACGCCATGGTCAGGCCATGGCCATGTGGGGGGCGGGCATCATGGTCGGCCCCATCATCGGGCCGACGCTGGGCGGCTACCTGACGGAGATGCTGGACTGGCGGTGGGTTTTCTACATCAACCTGCCGATCGGTATTGTGGCCTTCATCGGGATGCTGATCTGGCTGCCCCGTTCGACCACCCGGCCGCGCGGTTTCGATTTCCTTGGTTTCGCCCTGCTCAGCCTCGCCGTGGGCGGTTTGCAGATGATGCTGGACCGTGGCGAACAGTTGGACTGGTTCGCTTCCACGGAAATCTGGCTGGAAACGGCCGTGGCGCTCTGCGCCCTCTGGGCCTTCATCATTCATATCCTGACGGCAGAAAAACCCTTTATCGAACCGCGCATCCTGCGGGATCGCAATCTGGCGGTCGGGCTGGTGCTGATTTTCGTGGTGGGCGTAATCGTGCTGGCGGCCATGGCATTGCTGCCGCCCCTGCTGCAACGGCTGATGGGTTATCCCACCATCACCACCGGTCTGGTCATCGCGCCGCGCGGGGTGGGGGTGATGGTCAGCATGATCGCCGTCGGCCGTCTGGTCCAGCGTGTTGATGCCCGGCTGATGATCCTGGCCGGGTTGGGGCTGACCGCCTGGTCGCTGCATCTGATGACGGAATATACCATTGTCATGGGCATGGGGCCGATCATCACCAGTGGCATCATTCAGGGGCTGGGTCTGGGTTTGATCTTCGTTCCGCTGTCCACCCTGGCCTTTGCCACCTTGGCCCCGCAGGATCGCACGGATGCCGCCAGCCTGTTCAGCCTGCTGCGCAATCTGGGCAGCAGTGTCGGGGTTTCGGCTGTTACCAGCCTGCTGGCCCAAAATACCCAGATCAACCATGCCGAACTGGGCGCCTTCATCAACCCGTTCCGCGTACAGCTTGATTCCTACCTGGCCCTGCTCGGGTCAATCTCGCCCGCAAAGGGGCTGGCCATGGTCGATGCCATGGTCAACCAGCAGGCGGCGATGATTGCCTATCTCAATGATTTCAAGCTGATGATGCTGGTGACGCTGGGCATTGCCCCCCTATTGCTGCTGCTTCGCAAACCCGCCCCCCGTGCACTGGGCGGGGATGATCATCCGGCGGTGATGGAGTAATCATCCTGCCGGTGACGGGTGTGTTTGGGCAATAACCGGCAAGGATTGCATGTCTGGCATCCCCTGCCTTGCCCTGTCCGCTGCTTGCGGGCGGGGCATCTGCGCCTTATTGCCAAGGGCAGCCCGCCGCCATCCGGGCGGCGGCACCGGTATCAAGAGGATTCCACGACCGTGAGCATCGTCCGTCTTCAGCCCGGCCGCCGCATGAGCGAAGCAGCCATCCATAACGGCACCGTCTATCTGGCCGGTCAGGTCGCCGCCGACAATAGTGCCGACATCAAGGGCCAGACCGCCCAGGTGCTGGCGCAGATCGATGCGCTGCTGGCCGCCGCCGGCAGCTCCAAGTCGCGCATCCTCTCCACCACCATCTACCTGTCCAGCATCGGCAATTTCGCCGCCATGAACGAGGTGTGGGACGCCTGGGTGGACCAGTCCAACCCGCCGGCCCGCGCCACGGTGGAGGCCCGCCTGGCCGCCCCCGGCTATCTGGTGGAAATCGTCTGCGTCGCGGCCCAGGGCTGATCCCGGCTCCCGGCTGCGCGGGGGTGAGCAATCACCCCCCACTTTCGGCCCCGCCCCTCTCGCCGCACTGGCGGTGGCGGGGCCGACGCGCTATGTGATGCGCCATATCATGGCGGCCCGGCCCGCCACCCCCAAAAGCCCCGGATTGGTGAGCAACCATGCCTGATGATCTTTCGCCCCAGAGCTTCAGCCTGTTCCCGCTTGGCGAGGACAAGACCCCCTATCGCAAGCTGACCGCCGATTATGTCTCGGTCAGCGAGTTTGAGGGCGAAAGCATCCTCAAGGTGGAGCCGGAGGGGATGCGCCTGCTGGCCGAGCAGGCCTTCATCGACATCAACCACCTGCTGCGTCCCGGCCATCTGGCTCAATTGGCCAAGATCCTGGATGACAAGGAGGCCTCGGCCAACGACCGTTTCGTGGCGCTCGACCTGCTGAAGAACGCCTCCATCGCCGCCGGTGGCGTGCTGCCCATGTGCCAGGATACCGGCACCGCCATTGTCATGGGCAAAAAGGGCCGCCGCGTCTGGACCAAGGGGGCCGACGATCTGGCGCTGGCCGATGGCATCCGCGACGCCTATCTGAAGCGCAATCTGCGCTACAGCCAGGTGGCCCCGCTCTCCATGTATGAGGAGAAGAACACCCGCACCAACCTGCCCGGCCAGATCGAGATCTATGCCGAGGGGGAGGATGCCTATAAGTTCTTCTTCATGGCCAAGGGCGGCGGTTCCGCCAACAAGACCTTCCTGTTCCAGGCCACGCCGTCCGTGCTGGCGCCCGACCGGCTGATCCCCTTCATTGAAGAGAAGATGGCCTCGCTGGGCACCTCGGCCTGCCCGCCCTACCATCTGTCGGTGGTGATCGGTGGTCTCTCGGCGGAACTGAACCTGAAGACGGTGAAGCTGGCCTCCGCCCGCTATTATGATGGGCTGCCGACGCAAGGTTCGGAAAGCGGCCATGCCTATCGTGATCTGGAGATGGAACAGGCTTTGTTCGCCGCTTCCCAGAAGCTGGGCATCGGCGCGCAGTTCGGCGGCAAATATTTTTGCCATGATGTCCGGGTGATCCGCCTGCCGCGCCATGGTGCCTCGCTGCCGATCGGTATTGGCGTCTCCTGCTCGGCCGACCGTCAGGCCTTGGGCAAGATCACCAAGGACGGTATCTATCTGGAACAGTTGGAAACCGATCCCGCCCGCTTCCTGCCGGAAGTGGATGCCTCCTCCCTCTCCGACGAGGTGGTGAAGATCGATCTGACCAAGCCGATGGCGGAGATCAGGGCGACACTGACCCAGTACCCGATCCGCACCCGCGTTTCGCTGACTGGCCCGCTGATCGTGGCGCGTGACAGTGCCCATGCCAAGCTGCGCGCCGCCCTGGATGCGGGCCAGCCGCTGCCGGATTATTTCAAGAACCACCCGATCTATTATGCCGGTCCGGCCAAGACGCCGGAGGGTTACGCCTCGGGCTCCTTCGGCCCGACGACGGCTGGCCGCATGGACAGTTTCGTCGATCAGTTCCAGGCAGCGGGCGGTTCTTTTGTCATGCTGGCCAAGGGCAACCGCTCGCCGGCGGTGAAAAATGCCTGCCAGAAACATGGCGGTTTCTATCTGGGCTCCATCGGTGGTGCGGCCGCCCGTCTGGCCCAGGATTGCATCAAGAAGGTCGAATGTATCGCCTTCCCCGAACTGGGGATGGAAGCCATCTGGCGCATCGAGGTGGAGGATTTCCCCGCCTTCATCATCACCGATGACAAGGGCAATGATTTCTTCGAAGCGACGAAGTAAGTTCGCTGGGGTGCATTTACCCTACCGTTTGGATTAAATTGGAATTAGGATGGCCGAATGATTCGCGCCATCCTTTTTCTTTTTTTCCTGTTTTTGGTATCGCCCCCCTCCATCGCTGCCGATTCAGGGAAACCTACCTGTTTTGATGCAGTTGTTGTTGCCAAGCTGCTCACTCAAGACCCAAATCCGTTGCCACCAAAGGACGCCCACGATCCCCTGGCTAACTGGAGCTGGCCCTGGCGTTTAAATTTTGCAATCGAAAAGAAACTCCTGGGGGAGATGCCCGAGCCATTCTTCACCGTTGTGCACGAAATGCACACTTGGCTAAATTCAGACATCCAGTACATCCTGTTTTGGCTGAAGCGTCAGCCAGAAGGTCATTACACTGCCATCCATATCGAATTATATATCGTGCCGGATATTGATGGGGAGTTTATTGCCCCTGTGGGCGCAGAGTCAGCCAAATTTATCGACCGTTTGGCGACGCAGTTCCCCGGAAACTACGCAGCTAAGCTTTCCACAAGGAAGTACCGCGCTGATCAGGCTTGGTGGTTGCACCAAACTCTTGAAGAGCCATCAGTCCCGCTTTTGCCGACGGCGACGGCCGGTGCCCTGCGGACAGAGGCGGCCGCTTCCCTTGCTGATCTCGCGACATTCACTGCTCCTCACCTCTGCCATGAGTGAGCGTGTTTCACTTTTGTGGCAGTTGGCGTAAATTTGTGTTGCGCGACCGCCCGACCAGCGCTATAAAGACTACCCCGCGAACGACTGGTCTCGTTGAGGTGTTGTTCGGCGGTTGGTTCTTTGAAGGCTTCGGCCTTCGGACAAGTGGAATGATCTATCGTGCTGTTGGGCATTATGTCTGCTGGACTTGGTTCTGGTGGGCGTTTTGCTTGATGGTCCGTTGACCGGATTGGTTCTGTGCTTTTTGTAGCGCTTCGGCGCTGCGGAGAAAAAAGTTCAGGACGGTGAAAAAAAACGGTTGACGGGTTGGTTGGAGGTGTTTAGAAAGCGCTCCACCAACGACGGCGGCGCCGCTGCCGACGATGGATTTGCAGTCTCTGGCGGATGCGCTGGTTGACTGCGCGGCATGAACCTCCTGCTTTTGTGGGTGCCGGTGTCGACTGGTTTTCCGGTCGGGATGAAGGGTTTTCGGCTTTTAGCCGGGTTCTTGGACAAGTAAATCGATTGAGAGAAGGGATGCGCAGGCGGCGTGTCCGGGGAATGAGCGGAAGTCAGGCTCGTTTTTCGGGTGTCGTTGAATGTGCATCTTGCAAGCAAGCATGCTCTGAACGCTGTCCATTGGTGACAGTGGATGGCCGGATGAATGCTTAGGTAAGGTGTTGTTTAGTACGATACCCGTCTTTGAGATTGGTTGGTCGCTTCGGTGGCTAGCTGGTCGCATAAAACCTGAGAGTTTGATCCTGGCTCAGAACGAACGCTGGCGGCAGGCCTAACACATGCAAGTCGAACGCACCGCAAGGTGAGTGGCGCACGGGTGAGTAACACGTGGGAATGTATCCTTTGGTTCGGAATAACGTTTGGAAACGAACGCTAATACCGGATGAGCCCTACGGGGGAAAGATTTATCGCCAAAGGAGCAGCCC